>NZ_JZWV01000688.1 GCF_000966975.1 Streptomyces katrae
ACGGCCCGCTCCAGCATCCGGTTGGACTGGCCGGCCGCGGACCGCATGTCGGCGGCGCCGAGTGCGGTGATGTCGTTGATGCGGGCCGCGAACTCGGGGGAGCGCGCGTCGATCCCGGAGAGCTGGCCGACGTACTCCCCGGCCCGGCGGGCCATCTCCTCGCGCACGCCGTCGGCGAGCGGCACGAAGCCGGAGGCCTGCTCCCGATGGACGGCGGGCACGGGCTCGGGCGCCGTCAGGACGAGCGGGCTCCCGGTGCCCCCGGCCCCGGCCCCGGCCCCGTCCCCGTACCCGGGCGGTGGCGTGAGCGGTGAGGTCGGTGGTGTCGTCATGCGTGGTCCTCCTGGCCCTTGGCGCGGGCGGCCAGCGCCATCAGCACCTTGACGGTCGGAGCGCCCACCTGCCGGATCCCGGTCAGGCCCGGGTTGAGGTAGCCGGCGTAGGGCGCGGTGGCGGCGGTGAACTCGGCGACGCCCTCCTGCGGGCGGAACCCGTGGCGCAGCGCGAGCCGGCGCAGCTCGGGGTCCGTGGCGAGCAGGGTGCCGAGCTCCTTGCTCCTGTCGTTGAGCGGCACGAAGGTGTGCGGGGAGTTGACGGTGGTGTCCGGGTAGAGCACGACCATGCCGGCGACCTCGGCGTTCGTCTGCTTCTGCATGAGGAGAGAAGCCACCTGGGACTCGTACGCCAGGATCAGCGGCTCGCCGCTGCCGCTGATGAACGCGCGGAACGGGTCGTCGGTGGAGGGCTCCAGGGCCCCCTGGACCTGGATCAGCTTGCGCAGGAGGGGCCCGGTGCGGGTGATTCCGGGGTCGTCCGCGACGACCGTGCCGCCGTTGGCGACGTTGGAGGTCGCGGCGATGAACAGGGCGCCGGAGTTGGAGGTGGCGGGGTCGGTGGTCTTGACGAACACGGTGCCGGTCAGCTCGGCGTAGGCGCCCGAGCCGTTCAGCTGCTGCCAGGTCCGGTCCTCACCGGCGGCCTTGAGGTAGGGGCCCATGAGGAGGGTGCCGGTGTTCTTCCCGTTCATCTTGACGAGCCCGTTGTCCACGAGGACCTTCGCGGCGTTGGCGCGGGCGATGACGACGAGGGGGGAGAAGAACGGCTTGGCGGTCTGCGCCCCCTTCACCCCGGCCGCGGCCTCGATCTCCTGGGCGGGCTCACTGCTGCTGGGGAAGGCGAAGTCGAACTCCTTGAGGGCCAGCTGGTCCATGGCCCAGGAGCCCGAGGTCTCCGTCTTCACGGTGTAGCCCTTGGCTGCAAGGGCCTTGACGACGTCGGGATCACGGAAGAACTCGGACTTCTCCGATCCGATGACGCCACGCACGGTCTTCGTTGCCGTGCCCTCTGTTCCGTTCCTTCCCAGAACGACGACGGCGATCACGCCGCCCATGAGAAGGACCGCCAGAGCGATTCCAAGGATGCGTCTCACGGGTGCAGCCTGCTCACGGAAACCCACATTCCGCGCTGAGTCGGGTGAACGGCCGGTGTCCAGGCGGTCCCGCTTCGAAATGCTGTGTGAGTGGGCGGGTGCTGGCGGGGCGGGTGGTGGGCCGGGAGGATCTGGGCATGGCACTGAAATGGCAGGGGTGGGTGGTCGGCCTCGTGGGCCTGGCCGGTCTCCTGGTGTTCGCCCCGCTGGGCCTGTACGTCTGGGCCAGCAGCCCGGCCCGCCCGGCCGCCGCGACCGTCCCGCCCCCGGAGGTCCGCGTCACCGACTGCCGCATCGACCCGGCGAGCCGGCGGGTCCTGGCGGCGGTCGAAGCCCGGGGCGGCCAGGGCTCGTACGTGGCCACCGTCGAGTTCCGCGACCGCCGGCCCTCGGCGGCGGACGCCCGCACGTCCCGGTCCCTGGTCCGCCTCCCCGGCCTCACCCCGGACACCCCGCCGGCCCGCACGGAAGCCATCGGCCCGGTCTGGCCCCCGGCCACGGCCCCGTGGTGCGGAGTGGCGGAGGTGGTGCGGGAGGGCGCGCCGCAGAAGTGAGGCCCACCCCTGGGCGTCAGGGGTGGGCCTCGGAGGTGGGCCTCGGGGGGTGAGCCCGGCCGGGTGCCGTCAGTGGCCCCAGGTGACGTCGGTGCTGTGCGACTGGTGGCCCGTGGGCTGGTTCAGAGGGATGGTCGTGCCCGTACCGACGCCGTCGGCGGAGACGTGGTGCGGTGCGGCGGCCTCGCCCGTGGTGAAGGAGTGCGCCACACCCAGCGCGCCGACGGCGATGACGGCCGCGGCCACGGTCTTGGCGATTCGAGTGGCGAACATGGGCATCTGATTCCCCCTGAGCGCAAGTGCGTCTGTTGCGGTTGTCGAGTGGTCTTCTCGGTCCCGGCTGGTCCCGCCTGCCGATGGCCCTACTCTGCTTCGACTTCAGAACGGGTGGAAGAGGTTCGCGGTGGACGGATCCTGCAGCTGCATATCCCGTCCATCGGAGCCCAGTGCCGCGTCCCAGTACTGCGGGACCAGGGCCGCGCCGAAGGACACCACGTCCACCGCGGCCAGCGAGGGGTGCGCGAGCAGCGCCCGCCGGCAGACGTCCGAAGCCGCCTGTTCCGCGCGGGCGAGCGAGGGCGCCGTCAGGTAGAAGCCCACGACCGGACCGCCCGCCGCGTCGCCGTGCGCACTGACGTGCTCCAGACCCTCCCCGTCGCGCGCACACCCCAGGAACAGCTGCGCCGCGTCCGGAGGGAGGGAGGTGTGGTCCGGAGCCCGGAGCCGGGCGTGCACGAGATACATACGCCCATCCTCCGCAGCGCCCACCCCCGCGGTACAGGCCGTCACCGGGGACTGTTTATGCCACAACAGGAACCGACCAGGGGGCGGTTGGTGCCTTCGTATAGTTCCCTGCAGACGCACGTGTACTAACATCTGGGAGCATCGCCATGCTGGAACTGCTGGGGCTCGACGCCGAAGCGGAACGCGTCTACCGAGCCCTCCTCGCCCATCCCGAGGACGGGGTGACCGTCCTCGCCCAGCGGCTCGCGCTCCCCGAGCACGACCTGCGCGCCTGCCTCGACCGGCTCAGCCGCCTCGCCCTGGTCCAGCCCTCGTCCCGGGAAGGCATCGGGTTCCGCCCGCTGGACCCGGAAGACGCCATGGAACTGCTGCTGGCCCGCCAGCAAGCGGAACTGGCCGCCCACCAGCAGAAGGTGGAGGCCTCACGAGCCGCCGCCGCGCAGCTCATCGCCGAATGCTCCTCGATGCGCCCGCGCGGGGCCGCCTCCGGTGCCGAGAGCCTGCAGGGGCCGGAGGAGATACGCGACCGGCTGGCCCGGCTGGCCGCCGGCACCCGCCACGAGATCATGACGTTCGCGCCCGGCGGCGCCCACACCGCCGCCGACCTCGAAGCCAGCCGCGGCCCCAACGCCGCCCTCCTGGACCGGGGCATCACCATGCGCACCGTCTACCTCGACAGCGTCCGCAACCACCAGCCCACCCTCGACCACGTGGACTGGCTGCACCGGCACGGCGGACAGGTGCGCACCGCCCCCACCCTGCCGGTGCGGCCCCCACCCTGCCGGTGCGGATGATCATCTCGGACCGCCGCGAGGCCGTCCTCCCGCTCGACACCGACGACGCCCAGGCCGGCGCGGTCGTCCTCACCTACGAGGGGCCCATCGCCGCGCTGTGCGCCCTGTTCGAGAGCGTCTGGCAGAGCGCCAACCCGCTCGGCACCGCCGTCGAACGCAACATGGACGGGCTCACCCGCCAGCACATGGAGTCCCTCCACATGCCGACGAGGCCATCGCCAAACGCCTCGGCGTCTCCCCGCGCACCGCCCGCCGCATCGCCGCCGAACTCATGGAGGCACTGGAGGCCCGCAGCCGCTTCCAGGCCGGCGCGCACGCCGTCCAGAACGGCTGGCTCCCCGCCACCCGCGTCTGAGCCCCCGCC
>NZ_JZWV01000689.1 GCF_000966975.1 Streptomyces katrae
CCCGCGAAGGCCGCGTCCCCCCGGGACGCGGCCTTCGGCGTTCCCGGGGGCATTCCCTCCAGGTGGGGGTGGACGGGATATGCCATTGCAGAATCCGTCCACCGGAATGCACTTCCGGCGGCACTTGAGGACCGGCAGAGTAGGGGCATCGGCAGGGAACACCGGCCGAAACCGGGAAAGCCGGGAAAGCCGGGAAAGCCGAAGAGTGTGAAAGGGAGGTGAATCGAATGATCGACATCCAGGACATCGAGGTCATGGCGGAGGCCCTGACCTGCGGCAGCTACAACAAGGGCTGAAACAGGCGGACGGAATCGACGCATCGCATGCACGGCAGGAGGTGAACGTAATGATCGACATCCAGGACATCGAGGTCATGGCCGAGGCTCTGACCTGCGGCAGCTACAACAAGGGCTGACGAATTGTGAGGGCGCGCTCCGGAAGCGGAGCGCGCCCCCGCCGTACCCGCACCCGTACCCGTACCCGGAAACCGGGGGGAGAGGAAAGAGAAATGCAGACGACCATCCAGCCGGTCCGTGACGACCTGCTCCGCGTGGGCGGGGCGTTCACTCCGGGATTTCTCGACCCGGACCCGTCCCGGAGGCTCGCCCTCGTCGGCGAGAACCCCTTCCTGGAATTCGGGTTCAACGAATGGCGGAAATGGGAGGCCCTCGACGACGTCCCGGCCGTGCCGGAATTCTCCCTCCACCTCGGGCGTACGGCCATCTGCGAAGGCCCCCGGGAACAGGCCCGCTACATCGACTACGTGATGGACCAGTCGGCCACCCGCCGCAACAAGCCGACCTCCATCGGCGTCCACGTCACCGGCGACCGCGCCCTGGGCGGCGGGTCCTTCGGACTCCACTCGTACTTCTCTGGTACGAAGGAGGAGGAGGAACGCGCCGTCCGCTTCCTCTCCGACCTCAACCGGACCTCGGGCCTGCCCGTCTGGGTGGAGAACGCCAACTGCTACTCCGCCTCCGCCCGCGGCATCCTCGACGCCTGGCAGGCGGTCACGCGCATCTGCGAGAAGACCGGCTCCGGCCTGATCGTCGACCTGGCCCACCTCTACATCGACGCCGTCAACTGCGGCGTCCCCGTGGACGTGCTGCTCGGTGCGATCCCCTGGTCCCAGGTGGTCGAACTGCACCTCTCCGGCGTCCGCACCGGCCGGGACGGAACCCTCCACGACGGCCACTCCGAAGCCGTCCACGAAGGCGTCTGGTCGCTGCTCGACACCGTGCTGGACCAGCGGCTGATCACCGAGACCGAACCCGTCACCGTGATCGTCGAACACGCCGACCTCACCTGGACCGACCGGGCCGACCAGTACTACGCCGACTTCGCCCGGGCGGAATCCGTCCTCGAACGCCACCGCCGGGCCCGCACCGGGGGAGCCGCGGACACCGAACCGCACGACTACGGCGTCCCCTACTGCCGCGCCTACCTGCGCCAGCTGTGCAACGGCTGGATCCCGGGCCTCGCCCAGGCCTCCGAACAGCGCGGCCTGTCCTACGCCGAGCTGTTCGACCAGTGGGTGGACGACGTCCGCGCCCGCGGCAAGCGCATCGTCCTCAACCTCGACGAGATCCCGCCGGCCGAACGCCCCGGCGCGGTCAGCGCCCCCCAGGACCTGCTGGCCTACGCCAAGGAGAAGCTCCGCTGATGCAGATCGGTGTCAACGTCACCTCGCCGGACACCCTCGAGATGGCCTGCGAGCTGCGCGACTCGGGGCACATCGACTTCGTCGAGGTCCTGATCGACGGCTTCGCCCACCTCGACCCGAAGGAGTTCCGCCGCACGGTCGGCGACGACCTCCCCGTCGGCTGCCACATCATGCTCTCCCGGTTCCTCGACCCGGACCGGGAACGCCTCGACCACTACCTGGACCTGGTGAACCGGTGGCGGGCCGACTGCGGCCTGCTCTACGTCAGCGACCACATCGCCCATTTCTCCCACAACGGCCAGCCACTGCCCCTCGCCCAGGAGGTGGACTACGCCGCCTGGCAGCCGGTGGTCGACTCCGTGCGCGCGTGGCAGGAGGAACTCGGCACCAGCCTCGCCGTGGAGAACTTCCCCTCGCAGACCCCCTCCGACGTCCCCCAGGCCCGCGCGTACGCCGAGCTGACCGCGGCCACCGGATGCGAGGTCCTCATGGACGTCTCCAACGCGATGGTCGCCCAGCTCAACACCGGTCAGCCCGCCGCCGCGTGGGCCGACGTGCCGGGCGTGGGCCGCAGGTTCCACCTGGCCGGCTACAGCCCCTCCCCGACGGCCCCCTCCCTCATCGTCGACAGCCACGACGCCGCCGTCAGCGACGAGACCCTCGACCTGCTGACGCTGTTCGCCGGCCGCGCCGCCCCGGACGCCACCCTCGTCGTCGAACGCGACGCCAACCACGACCTGGACGAATGGAGGACGGACCTTGACCGCACGCGCGCCGCAGTCGTCGCGGCTCGACGCCTGCATCAGCCCCACCGCCCGTGACGCCCTCGCCCCGGGCTCCCGCGACCGGCTGATCGCCCAGGAATCCCTCCGCATCCGCTGGCACCAGCTCTTCGACCGCATCCCGCTGCTGTCCGCTCGCCTGCCCGACACCACCGACCTCTACGAGGCCTTCCTGGAATGGGCCGTGGCCGGACACAGGCGCCTGGACTGGCGCATGCACCTGCACTTCCTCGAGTTCCTGGAGGGCCGTGACGGGGGCGGCGCCGGCATCCCCCTGCGGCCACAGGACCACATCGAACTGCTCGCGGCCTCGGCCGCCCGCTGGTTCGCCTCCCCCGAGCACCGCCAGCGCGGGCTGGCCCTCACCACCGCGGCCCTCGCCCCCAAGGTCGTCGTCGCGCTGAAGGGGAACGCACCCCTGGAACGCGGCCGCGTGAAGCTCGCCCAGCTGCCGGGGCTGGAGCCGGCGCCCGGCATCCACTGGGCGCTCTCCGGCCCGGGCGACTTCGCCGTCCTCACCTGGAGCGCGCTGTGACCGCCACCACCGCCGCCCCGGCCCCGGTCCCGGTGCCGTCGCTGGGCAGGCGGGTCCTCGCGCTGATGGGACCCATGGTGGTCGCGTCCGTCATGGGTCAGGCCATCGCCCAGACCGACCTGTGGGTGATCAGCACCCTGGGGGAGCAGGCCGTGGCCGCCGCGGCCGTACCGCAGCGCCTGCTCCTCCTCGACTCGATCACCGCCATGGCCATGGGCCCCGTCGTCGGGCTGTCCGTGGCCGGCGCCGTGTCCGCCCACGCCCGCCGCCGCGCGGTACAGGGCGGCCTCGTCGGAGCCACCGCCGCCGGGCTGCTCATCGCGGCGGCGGGACTGGCCGTGCTGCCGTACCTCCTGGAC
>NZ_JZWV01000690.1 GCF_000966975.1 Streptomyces katrae
CTCCTGGACACCCTGGTCGCCGCACCCGGCATCCGCGACGACGCACGGTCGGCCCTGCTGTGGCTGCTGATCGCCGCCCCGGTGCGGCTCGCCCAGTTCGTCGGCGCCATGGCGCTGTTCGCACTCCGCCGCTCGCGCCCCCTCCTCACCCTGTACGCCGTCGCCGTCGTCGCCAACGCGGCCCTCGACTGGTTCTTCGTGCACGGCGCCGGACTCGGCTTCGCCGGCGCCTACGCCGCCACCTCCGTCATCGCCGCCCTCGAATGCGCCGTCACGGTGTGGCTGCTGCGCGACCACCTCTCCCTGCCGCTCAGGCTCCGCGACAGCGCCCGCTGGCTGCGGCAGGTGGCGCGCAGCATGGTCACGGAGTGGGGGCACATGCTCTCGGTGATCGGCTTCGAACTGCTGCTGGTCCTCGCGCTGACCCTCAAGGCCTCGTGGGGGGACCGCCTCGCCGCGTTCTCCGCGGGGGCCGTCCTCACGGCGACCCTGCACATCCCGCTCACCGCCCTGGTCAACGCGACCGGCATGGTCTGCAAGGACGCCGCCCCCACCGCCCGGGAGTGGCGCGGACTGCGGGGAGGCGTCCTGGCCGTCTCGGGGGCCGTCTGCGGACTCGTCGCGGCGGCGGCCTGGACGGTCCTGCCCGGCTTCTACGGCCTCCACGGCACGGCCGCGACCTGGTTCACCTGGCTGATGGCCGCCCAGGCCGCCGCCTTCCCCTTCCGCCTCCTGGCCGCCACGGCCGAAGGCCGCCACAAGGCCGCCGACCGCTTCGGGGTGGTCCTACGCCTACGCCTGCTCCAGGAGTTCGGCATAGCCCTGCCCCTCTTCGCGACGGGCCTGCTGACGGACAACGCGGCCGTGGCGTGGTCGGGCCTGGTGGCGGGCGCGGCGGTCAACTACTGGCTGCTGCGGGGAGGCGGCACTACCCCGGGGCGGGAGGCAACAGCCGACCGGCACCGGGCATGACCGGGTCCCGGCGGGGCGGTGGGGGGTTCTTGATCTTCTGGACCGAGCGCTGGCCGATCACCACGGCAGTCACCAACGTCCAGCCCGCTCATGACCAGCCCCAGACGGCTCGCAGGCACCGAGACCAGGGAAGCACGTAGCGATCTGCTGCGGCCGGGTGTTCCGCAGGCCGGTCTCTTCGTCATCTGGTGCAGGTATCAGCCCAAGGCGGCGGCCAGACGCCGAAATTCGAGGAGCGCGTAGCGATCTGTCGCGTGGGATCGGCCCCGCAGGGGATGGATGTCGGCCCGGATGCCCGGCGAGGCAGCCCCCGACCTCCCCGCCTGATCGCTGATCCCGCCGTATGTCCATCGATGGAC
>NZ_JZWV01000691.1 GCF_000966975.1 Streptomyces katrae
AAGCCCCAAGGCATCTCTGAGACCGCCGAGTGAGGTCCCGACCTCACAGGTCCCGGGCAGCTGCCGCTCATCGCCCGGCGGGATACCGATCCCCACCCACCGGCCCGCACCCGGGGAGGCGGGTGGGCAATCACCGCTCGGCCGGGGCTCCTCGAGGGGGAGATGGCGGGCCCGGGCCACGACTGCGGCGCGGGGTGTGCGGGCCCGTGCCGGTGTGTGTGGCGCCCGGTCCGGAGCCTCCGCGGCCCCGGACCGGGGCCGTCAGGGGGTGCCGGCCAGGTTGGCGGCGGCGGCGTGGGCGTCCATGCGCTGGGCGGCCAGGAT
>NZ_JZWV01000692.1 GCF_000966975.1 Streptomyces katrae
GGCCACGGCGGTGTCGGCGCGGGAGGCGGCGACGAGGAGGGCGCGGGCGGCGAGGTCGTGGGCGCGGCGGTGCAGCGTGGCGGTGTCGGCGCCGTCGGACAGGGCCGGGTAGGAGACCCGTACCGGCTGGGAGCCGCGCAGGCGGGTCACCTGCTCCGCGATGCGGGCGGCGCCGCCGTCCTCGAGGCCGAGCTCGTCGGTGACCGCGAGCAGGGCCGCGAGGTGGCCGGCGAGCTGGATGTCGAGGGCTTCGCCGCGGCTGCTCTGCGGGTACTGGGGTGCGCTGTGGCTGCCGTCCACGACGTGGACGGCCGACTTGGAGCGGATCGGCTCGTACATGAGGAGGCCTCCTGCGGGGTCAGGAGACCATCCTACCTTGGATCGGTTCTAAAGTTGAGCTGCATCCGGAGTCTGGGACGGCGGCCCCGGCGCCCCCGGCGCCGCCGTCCCTCCCCGTCCGTCCCCGTTTCGTCAGTGCTGGCCGTAGCCGTCCAGGAAGCTGCCGATGCGGGTGACCGCGTCCGCGAGGTCCTTGGCGTTGGGCAGGGTCACGATCCGGAAGTGGTCGGGTTCAGGCCAGTTGAAGCCCGTGCCGTGCACGACCATGATCTTCTCGGCCCGCAGCAGGTCCAGGACCATCTGCCGGTCGTCCTTGATCTTGTAGACGGACGGGTCCAGCTTCGGGAACAGGTACAGCGCGCCCTTCGGCTTCACGCACGTCACGCCCGGGATCTGCGTGAGCAGGTCGTACGCGGTGTCGCGCTGCTCCAGCAGCCGCCCGCCCGGGAGCACCAGGTCCACGATCGACTGCCGGCCGCCCAGCGCGGTGGCCACCGCGTGCTGCGCGGGCATGTTCGCGCACAGGCGCATGTTCGCGAGGATCGTCAGGCCCTCGATGTACGAGGCGGCGTGCTTCTTCGGGCCGCAGACCGCCATCCAGCCGGCCCGGTAACCGGCGACGCGGTAGTTCTTCGACAGGCCGTTGAAGGTGAGCACCAGCAGGTCGGGGGCGATGGTGGCGGTGTTGGTGTGCGTGGCGCCGTCGTAGAGGATCCGGTCGTAGATCTCGTCGGAGCAGACGATCAGGTTGTGCCGGCGCGCGATGTCCGTCAGGCCCCGCAGCATCTCGTCGTCGTAGACGGCGCCGGTCGGGTTGTTCGGGTTGATGATCACGAGCGCCTTGGTGCGGTCGGTGATCTTGCGCTCGATGTCCGCCAGGTCGGGCATCCAGTCGGACTGCTCGTCGCACCGGTAGTGCACGGCCGTGCCGCCCGCCAGGCTGACCGAGGCCGTCCACAGCGGGTAGTCCGGGGCGGGGACCAGTACCTCGTCGCCGTCGTCGAGCAGCGCCTGCATCGACATCTGGATCAGCTCGGAGACGCCGTTGCCGAGGTAGACGTCCTCGACGTCGAGCTCGATGCCCTTGGTCTGGTAGTGCTGCATGACCGCGCGCCTGGCCGACAGCAGGCCCTTCGCGTCCCCGTAGCCGTGGGCGTGGCCCAGGTTGCGGAGCATGTCCTCAAGGATCTCCGGCGGGCAGTCGAAGCCGAAGGCCGCGGGGTTGCCGGTGTTGAGCTTGAGGATGCGATGACCTGCCGCTTCGAGCCGCATCGCCTCTTCGAGGACGGGTCCGCGGATCTCGTAGCAGACATTGGCGAGTTTCGTTGACTGGATCACCTGCATGTCGGGAGCTTACGGGCCTCGCCGTCCCTCCGCTTGGGCATTGCGGCAGGAGGTAGGGGAGGGAATTGCCCGTTTCGTTCAGCGGCTCGAATGATGGACGGGTGCCCTCCGCATCCACCCTTGGAAATGGCGGCCGCCCGCCCCCTGGACCTGCGGATCGAGCGGGCGGGGGCGGGCGGCACCCGGTCCGGTGTTGCGCTCGTCACCCTGCCCTGACGGACGGCGCCGCGGCGGTGACGGCGTACGTGGCCTGGGTGAACCCGCCGTCCAGGGCCTTCGCCGACCGGAGCGTCAGCTCGATGTCCCGGCCGGCGAGCCCGCCGAAGAGCGGGATGCCCTCGCCGATGAGCACGGGGGCGGTGGTGACGGTCAGTTCGTCCAGCAGCCCCTCCCGCAGGAAGGTCTGCACGATCCGGCCGCCGTCCACGTAGACGTTCTCCGCCCCCTCGGCGGTCAGCCAGGCCAGCAGTGCGCCGAGGGAGGGCAGGACGGTGACGCGCGGGTCGTCGGTGGCGAGGGTGCCGCTGAGGACGGCCACGCGCTTGCCCTCGTAGGGCCAGAACCCGAAGGTGAGCACCTTCTCGTAGGTGTTGCGGCCCATCGCCAGGGTGTCGATCCCGGCCATGAACGCCTCGTAGCCGGTGTCGCCGGCCTGCTCGCCCCGGGAGGTGAGCCAGTCGATGTCGCCGTCGGGGCGCGCGATGAACCCGTCGAGGCTCACGCCGACCGTGACGGCGGTGCGGAAGGTGCGGTCGTGGTCGCTCATGCCGTTCCGTTCCCTCTTCTCTGCGGGCTTCTCGGGCTTTAATAAATGGCCGTTCATTTATTAAAGCCGCCGGGGCGGAGCACGGCAAGGGCCATGGCGGGGATCACGGGTCCGACCCCCGGACCCGGATTGACGGACGAGCTGCTTTAGGTGAGCCTTACCTTGCTTTGACGCGGCGGAAGGTGCCGCGCCCCCGCTTATCCGGAGCCACCCCATGTCCTCCCCGGCCGCCAGACTCGCCCCCCGCCCCGTCCGCCTGTACGACTCCTGGTGGACCGTGGCTGCGGGGGCGCTGTGCGCGCTGGTCGTCCTGGCGGCGGGGCTGTGGTGCTCCCTCCACATGCGGACCGACGCGGCCATGCACTCCGCCGCGCTCTTCGCGCACCTGGCCTCCCTGGTGCTCGGCTTCGGCGCGGTGCTCTCCGCCGACTACTACGGCCTGCTGTGGGCCACCGGCCGCTGCACCCTGGACGAGGTGGTCGCCGCGACCTCCCGCCTGCACGTGCCGATCTGGGCCGGCCTGGGCGGGCTCGTGGTCAGCGGGCTGATGCTCCATCCCGACGTGCACTCCCCGCTCACCCTCACCAAGCTCGGCCTGGTCGCCGCCCTCACCGTCAACGGCCTCCAGGCGGGCCTGCTGGCCCGCCGCCTCGAAGCCGCCGAGGGCGGGACCGGCCGCGGCCTGCTGGTCTGGGGCGCGGTCACCGCCCTGGTCTCCCAGGCCTGCTGGTGGGGCGCGGTCGTCATCGGCTTCCTCAACACCAACGGCTGACGTGACATCCCGGGCGGCGGCGCGGACCCCCGCCCGGCCCGC
>NZ_JZWV01000693.1 GCF_000966975.1 Streptomyces katrae
GGGGGGGCGCGCCCCCCCCCCCGCCCCGCCGTGGCAGCATCGGCGCCATGCGCTACCGATACGCCACCGAGGCCGACGCGCCCGCCCTGGCCCGGCTCTTCGCCGCCAACCACCACGACGCCCTGACCGAGGAGCAGCGCTCCGCGCAGGGCTTCGTCCAGGGCACGTTCGACGCCGCCACCCTGCGGGACATGGCCGCCGCCGGGGAACTCCTGGTGGCCGACGACGGCCGGGGCCGCATCGCCGGACTGCTCGCGCTGTCGGTCGCCGCCGACATGGCCGACCCGCCGGCGGCGGTCACCGGCCTGCTGCGGGCCCAGACCGGCCTCGCCTGGCACGGACGCCCGCTGGGCGAGGTGCCGTGGCTGCTGTACGGGCCGGTCGTCGTCGACGCCGCCTTCCGGGGGCACGGGGTGGCCCGGGGCCTGTTCGCCATGGCCGTCGAGGCGTCGGCGGGCCGCGCGGAGGCCCTGGTCGCCTTCATCGAGGCGGGCAACG
Organism: Streptomyces katrae; assembly: GCF_000966975.1. Lineage (GTDB taxonomy): Bacteria > Actinomycetota > Actinomycetes > Streptomycetales > Streptomycetaceae > Streptomyces > Streptomyces katrae. Next base: position 499 of record NZ_JZWV01000693.1, read on the forward strand.
CCCCCTCCTGGCGGGTCCACGTGGACGCCTTCGGCATGACCCCGCTCGGCGACTACACCGTCGCGGGCCGCACCTACCACGCCGTCGCCACCCCCGCCGGGGCCTGACCCGCAGGGTCCTGACCCGGCGGGGGGCGGCCGGTCCGCCGTCAGCCCTCGATGATCACCAGCGGGAGCTCCCGGGGCCACGCCGTGGCCTGCTGGTCGTCGAAGAGGGGCCACAGCCCCGTCATCGCCTCCCAGTACGTCTCCCGCTCCAGCGGATCCGCCGTCCGCGCCCAGGCCGGGAAGGCCGCCGTACCCACCTGGACGCGGACCTCCGGGTGCGCGACCAGGTTGGCGTACCAGGACGGGTGGTGCGGCCCGCCCGTACCGGCGGCCACCACCAGCAGCCGGCCCGCGTCCCGCCCGTAGACCAGCGGCGTGCGCACCGCCCGGCCGGAGGCCCGGTCCAGGGTGGTCAGCAGCAGGGTGGGGACCCCGTGCCACAGGTGTCCGTCCGTCCCGCCGCTCGACACGTACGTCCGCACGTGCTCCAGCCGCGGCCCCGGGCGGGGGTCCGTGGGGTGGTCCCAGTCGACGGCAAGGGCGGCGACGCTGTTCATCAAACCTCCGTAGGGCGTCCCCCCTACGGCTAACGACCCTTCACCGATTCTGGATGCGGTCCCCCCGCCCCGCACCTCCACGCACGCGCGAAAAGGGCCACGGCCCGGGGGCGACCCCGGGCCGTGGCCCCACAGCAGCACGTCCGGCCGGCAGCCGGCTACGGCAGATAGCGCTCGATGACGGACGGACCCTTCTCCGCGATCAGCTTCCGCGCCGCCTCGACCCGCTCCGGAGTCGGGTCGTGGCCGGTCGCCATCACCAGGTCCTCGGGGTCGTACGGCCGCTCACCGCCGGTGAAGAGCCGGTCCGACCGGGTGGGCTGCTCGTTGGTTTCACTTTCCATCGGAGACCTCCTACGGTGTCCCAGGCCCCCATCCTCCGGCCCCGGCCCCAAGAACGCACGTCGACGCTCCAGGGGCCCGTCTCAGGCGGCGACGAGCGTCGCCGTCGCGCCGATCACGACCAGCAGCCCGCAGATCGACAGGTTGACCCTCCGGTGCTCCCAGAACACCGCGACGAACTCGCGCAGGGTCGCGCTCGGCAGGAAGTAGCGGGCCGTCGGCGAGCCCACCACCTGCCCGTTCACCCCCGCCTTGCGGGCCATCATCGCGGCCCGGAACGCGTGGAAGTTGTTGGTGACCACCACGCACCGGTAGCCCGGGTCGTCCGCCAGCATGATCTCCTTCGAGAACAGCATGTTCTCCTCGGTCGTCCGCGACCGGTCCTCCAGCGTGATGTGCTCCGCCGGAACCCCCTCGGCGATCAGCCAGTCCGCCATCGCCCGCGCCTCCGCGACCCGCTCGTCCGACCCCTTGCCGCCCGAGGTCAGCAGCACCGGCGGCCGCGAACCCCGGGCCAGCTGGGCCGCGTAGATCTCCTGCCCCTTGCGCAGCCGCGAGGCCAGCAGCGGCGGCACCCGGTCCCCGCCGATCAGCCCGGAGCCCAGCATCACCACGTGGTCGACGTCCCCGCGCACCTTGATCCGGCCGTAGAGGAAGGCGTAGCCGAGGAAGCAGAGGAAGACGAACGCCACGTAGGCCACCACCAGGGTCAGCGTCGCCGCCACCCCGGTCAGCACCACGGAGTGGAACATCGGGACGGCGACCAGCAGCGCGATCATCCCGAAGATCCCGAGCCCCGCCAGCATCGACAGCAGGTTGGCCGGACGGCGGCCCTCCTTGCGGACCATCGTCACGCCGTTGGCTATCAGGAACCCGCCGATGACCATCGTGCCCACCGTGGGCGCGGCGAACGCGAGGGCGATGATCGGCAGCGCCGCCCACCCCGGCAGGGCCGTCACCTGGAACAGCAGCGCGGCCGAGAAGGTGATGAACGTCAGCCCGAACAGCACCGCGTTGCGGAAGCGGCGGCGGTCCTTGAAGGCGCTGACGCACAGGGCGAGGAACAGGAGGGCGGGGAGGACGAAGGCGGCCATGCCGTTCATCGTATGTGCCGCCCGCGGGCCGCCGCCGGGACGAAAGTCCTGCTCGAACCCCCTACCGCCGGAAGGGCGTTCTGCGCACCGACCGCCCCGCCAGCACGTCCGTACGGCGCCCGTCCCGCATCACGAACCGCCCGTCGATCAGCACGTGCGGGATCCCGGCCGGCAGCCTGCGCGGCTCCTCGTACGTGGACCCGGCCGCGACCGTCTCCGGATCGAACAGCACCAGGTCGGCCCGGAACCCCTCGCGCACCAGCCCCCGGTCCGGCAGCCGCAGCCGCGCCGCGGGCCGGCCCGACAGGTGCGCCACGCACTCCTCCAGCGAGAGCACGCCCAGCTCGCGCACGTAGTGGCCCAGGTAGTGCGGGAACGTGCCGTACGCCCTCGGGTGCGGCTTCGCGCCGTGCAGGATGCCGTCCGAACCGCCGGTGTGGACCCGGTGGCGCATGATCGCCCGGACGTTCCCCTCGTGGCCCACGTGCTGCAGGACGGTCGTACCCAGCCGGTCGCCCAGCAGCAGCCGGCGCGCCTCCTCCCAGCCGCCGAGGCGGGTGCC
>NZ_JZWV01000695.1 GCF_000966975.1 Streptomyces katrae
GGCGAAGGCCGGCCCGCGCCCCCGTACGGCCGAGCCGCTAACCCGCCGTCCGCGGCGCGCCCGTGATCCCCTCGGCGAGCCTGCGCAGCCCCTCCGTGAACTCCTCGCCCGACGGGGCGGCGGACGGGTCGAACAGCCACTGGATCATCAGGCCGTTGAGCAGGGCCTGGTAGACCGCCCCGAGCGTGCGCTCGTCGCGATCGGTCAGCTGCTCCTCGGGGGTTCCGGTCATCATCGAGACCAGGCCCCGGCGGCCCTCCAGCTGTGAGGCGGCCAGCATGGACTTCAGCTCCGGCTTCTGGTCCCGGCTCAGCGCGACCTCCAGGCTGGCCGCCCAGACCGGGCCGGCCGCGGTGTGCTCGGCGACGACCCCGTCCCACAGCGCCCGGTGCCGCTCCAGGGAGCCCTCCGCCCCTTCGAGCCCGGCCTGCCGGCCCTCGCCCCACTCCTCGATCAGGGCGATGAACGCCTGGGTGAGCAGCGCGTCCTTGGAGCCGTAGTGGTAGCCGATGGACGCCAGGTTGGTCCCGGAGGCACTGACGATGTCGCGCGCGGTGGTCCGTACGAACCCCTTCTCGGCCAGGCACTTCTTGGCGCCCTCGAGCAGATCTTCACGGTGTCCCATGACGCCACGGTATCAAGACATCCGTTTAATACGAACGTCTATGGAGGGTCCGCGCGAAAGGGCCCGGGGTGTGCGCCCCGGGCCCTTCACCGTCAAGGACGAGACGGTCAGACGAGGTTGACCGTACGGGCCGAAGCGGCGCCGATCTCCGCCGAGATGGCCGCGAGGACCTCCACCGGGACCTCGGCGTCGACCGTGAGGACGACGAGCGCCTCGCCGCCCTCCGAGGCGCGGGCCACCTGCATGCCGGCGATGTTCAGACCGGCCTCGCCCAGCAGCAGGCCGACCTTGCCGACCACGCCCGGACGGTCGGTGTAGCGGAGCACGATCATGTGGTCGGCCAGGGCCAGGTCCACGTCGTACTCGCCCACGCCGACGATCTTCTGAAGGTGCTTCGGGCCCGCGAGCGTGCCGGAGACCGACACCTCCTGGCCGTCCGCCAGGGTGCCGCGGACGGTCACCACGTTGCGGTGGTCCGGCGACTCCGAGCTGGTGGTCAGACGCACCTCGACACCGCGCTCCTGCGCGAACAGCGGGGCGTTGACGTAGGAGACCGTCTCGTCGACGACGTCCTCGAAGACACCCTTGAGGGCGGAGAGTTCGAGCACCTTGACGTCGTGCTGGGTGATCTCGCCGCAGACCTCGACGTCGAGGCGGACCGCGACCTCGCCCGCGAGGGCGGTGAAGATGCGGCCGAGCTTCTCGGCGAGCGGCAGGCCGGGGCGCACGTCCTCGGCGATGACGCCGCCCTGGACGTTGACCGCGTCCGGTACGAGCTCACCGGCGAGGGCGAGACGCACCGACTTGGCGACCGCGATGCCGGCCTTCTCCTGGGCCTCGTCCGTGGACGCGCCGAGGTGCGGGGTGCAGACGACCTGGTCGAGCTCGAACAGCGGGGAGTCCGTGCAGGGCTCCTTCGCGTACACGTCGAGGCCGGCGCCGGCGACCCGGCCCTCCTTGATGGCCGAGTACAGCGCGGCCTCGTCCACGATCCCGCCGCGGGCGGCGTTGACGATGCGGACGGACGGCTTGACCTTGCGCAGGGCCTCGTCCCCGATGAGACCGAGGGTCTCGGGGGTCTTGGGCAGGTGCACGGTGATGAAGTCGGCGACCTCGAGCAGCTCGTCCAGCGTCAGCATCTTGACGCCCATCTGGGCGGCGCGCGCGGGCTGCACGTAGGGGTCGTACGCGACGACCTTCATGCCGAAGGCCGACATGCGCTGGGCGACCAGGACACCGATGCGGCCGAGGCCCACGACGCCGAGGGTCTTCTCGCTGAGCTCGACGCCCGTGTACTTGCTCCGCTTCCACTCGCCGTTCTTCAGGGCGGTGTTGGCCTGCGGGATGTTGCGGGCGGTGGCGACGAGCAGGCCGCAGGCGAGCTCGGCGGCGGTGACGATGTTGGAGGTCGGGGCGTTCACGACCATCACGCCGGCCTTGGTGGCGGCGGAGACGTCCACGTTGTCGAGGCCCACACCGGCGCGGGCGACGACCTTCAGCTTCTTGGCGGCGGCGATGGCCTCGGCGTCCACCTTGGTGGCGGAGCGGACGAGAATGGCGTCGACATCGACGATCGCGGGCAGCAGCTCTGCGCGGTCGGCGCCGTTGACGTGCCGGATCTCGAAGTCCGGGCCGAGCGCGTCCACCGTGGCGGGCGACAGCTCTTCGGCGATGAGTACGACAGGTTTCGAGCTCACGTGGGTCCTCACAAGTCCAGTGCGGACGGCCGTCCCGACGGCCGCATGCGGTGGAGGGGGTAGCCGCGTGGAAGACGCACGACACTGTGGGCCTGACGCGTTGTGTTGAGCAGTGTAGTGGCGGTTCCCGCGCGGAATTCCGCCTGTACGGAAGGATCACCCGTCCGTGATTGGCCGGGGTGGACAAGCCGCACGTTTCAGGGTCTACATTCCGTCGAATTTTCCGGCCGGACCACGACGGAGGGGACGGCCGGGGCGGAAGCGCGGCGGGGCCGGGACTGAGTGTCCCGGCCCCGCCGTGCACGAGATCAGCTCTCGTCGCTGTCGACCCAGCTCATCAGCTTGCGCAGCTTCTTGCCGGTGGTCTCGAGCAGGTGGGCCTCGTCGGCCTTCTTGTACTCGTTGTACTTCGGCAGGCCCGCCTTGTACTCGGCCATCCAGGTGTTGGCGAACTCGCCGCTCTGGATCTCGGCGAGGACCTTCTTCATCTCGGCCTTGGTGGCGTCGGTGATGATGCGGGGGCCGGTGATGTAGTCGCCCCACTCGGCGGTCTCGGAGACCGACCAGCGCATCTTCTCCAGGCCGCCCTCGTACATGAGGTCCACGATGAGCTTCAGCTCGTGCAGGCACTCGAAGTACGCGATCTCCGGCTGGTAGCCGGCCTCGGTCAGGGTCTCGAAACCGGCCTTGACCAGGGCGGAGGCGCCACCGCAGAGGACGGCCTGCTCACCGAACAGGTCGGTCTCGGTCTCCTCGGTGAAGGTGGTCTTGATGACGCCGGCGCGGGTGCCGCCGATGCCGGCCGCGTACGACAGGGCCAGGGCGAAGGCGTTGCCCGAGAAGTCCTGCTCGACGGCGGCGATACACGGAACGCCGCGGCCCTCCTCGTACTGGCGGCGGACCAGGTGGCCCGGGCCCTTCGGGGCGACCAGGGCGACGTCCACGTTGGCCGGGGGCTTGATGAAGCCGTAGCGGACGTTGAAGCCGTGGCCGAAGAAGAGCGCGTCGCCCTCCTTCAGGTGGTCCTTGATGGAGGCCTCGTAGATCTCGGCCTGCAGCGGGTCCGGCGTCAGGATCATGATGACGTTCGCCCACTCGGCGGCCTCCGCCACGGGGAGGACCTTCAGGCCCTGCTCCTCGGCCTTGGCCTTGGACTTCGAGCCCTCCTTGAGGCCGACGACGACGTCGACGCCGGAGTCACGGAGCGACAGCGCGTGGGCGTGGCCCTGGCTGCCGTAACCGATGACCGCGACCTTGCGGCCCTGGATGATGGACAGGTCGGCGTCGTTCTCGTAGAACAGCTCGGCCACTGGGATATCTCCTTGGTGCGCTGATGTTGCACCCACCGTACGGCGGGGAACGGATGAAGAGTTTGTCGGTCTCGCCATGCGAACCGGGCGTGTCCCGCCCGGTCCAGGCGTGGCGTCAGGCGTGTGTCAGGCGCTGCGCTCGAGGGAGCGCAGGCTGCGGTCCGTGATGGACCGGCCGCCGCGCCCTATGGCGATGGTGCCGGACTGCACCAGTTCCTTGATGCCGAAGGGCTCCAGCATCTTGAGCATGGCGCTGAGCTTGTCGCTGCCGCCGGTGGCCTCGATGGTGACGGCCTCCGGGGAGACGTCCACGGTCTTGGCGCGGAACAGCTGGACGATCTCGACGATCTGCGAGCGCGTCTCGTTGTCGGCGCGGACCTTCACCAGAACGAGTTCGCGTTCGATGGCGTTCGACGGCTCCAGCTCGACGATCTTGAGCACGTTGACCAGCTTGTTGAGCTGCTTGGTCACCTGCTCCAGCGGGAGGTCCTCCACGTTCACAACGATGGTGATGCGGGAGATGTCGGGGTGCTCGGTGACACCGACCGCGAGCGAGTCGATGTTGAACCCGCGGCGGGAGAACAGGGCGGCGATCCGGGCGAGGATGCCGGGGGTGTTCTCGACCAGGACCGAGAGCGTGTGCTTGGACATGTGAGTCGTTCTCTCTCTCAGGCTCTCTCGGCTCAGTCGTCTTCGTTGTCGCCGAAGTCGGGGCGGACGCCCCGGGCTGCCATGACCTCGTCGTTGGAGGTGCCGGCGGCGACCATCGGCCACACCATGGCGTCCTCGTGGACGATGAAGTCGATCACGACCGGGCGGTCGTTGATCGCGTTGGCCTCGGCGATGACCTTGTCCAGGTCCGCCGGGTCCTCGCAGCGCAGGGCGACGCAGCCCATGGCCTCGGACAGCTTGACGAAGTCCGGGACGCGGGTGCCCTGGCGGGGGGCGACGGACTCGCCGAGCTGGGAGCCCACCGTGTCGTGGCCGGTCTCGTCCGCGTGCAGGACGGTGTTGGAGTAGCGCTGGTTGTAGAACAGCGTCTGCCACTGGCGGACCATGCCGAGGGCGCCGTTGTTGATGATGGCGACCTTGATCGGGATGTTGTTCAGCGCACAGGTGGCCAGTTCCTGATTGGTCATCTGGAAGCAGCCGTCGCCGTCGATCGCCCAGACCGCGCGGTCCGGCATGCCGACCTTGGCGCCCATCGCGGCGGGGACCGCGTAGCCCATGGTTCCGGCGCCGCCGGAGTTCAGCCAGGTGCGGGGCTCCTCGTACTTCACGAAGTGGGAGGCCCACATCTGGTGCTGGCCGACGCCGGCCGTGAAGATCGTGCCCTGCGGGGCGAGCGCGCCGATCCGCTCGATGACCTGCTGCGGGGAGAGCGAGCCGTCCTCGGGCAGGTCGTAGCCCAGGGGGTAGGTCTCGCGCCAGCGGTTGAGGTCCTTCCACCAGGCGGTGTAGTCGCCCGCGTGGCCGTCGTTGTGCTCGGCCTGGACCGCCTGGATGAGGTCGGCGATGACCTCACGGGCGTCGCCCACGATCGGGACGTCGACCTCGCGGTTCTTGCCGATCTCGGCCGGGTCGATGTCCGCGTGGATGACCTTGGCGAAGGGGGCGAAGCTGTCCAGCTTGCCGGTGACGCGGTCGTCGAAGCGGGTGCCGAGGGCGATCAGCAGGTCCGACTTCTGGAGGGCGGTGACACCGGTGACGGAGCCGTGCATGCCCGGCATGCCGACGTGCAGCGGGTGGCTGTCGGGGAAGGAGCCCAGGGCCATCAGGGTGGTGCAGACCGGGACGCCGGTCAGCTCGGCGAGGACCTTCAGCTCGGCCGTGGCACCGGACTTCATGACGCCGCCGCCGACGTACAGGACCGGGCGCTTGGCCTGGACGATGAGCTTGGCGGCCTCGCGGATCTGCTTGGCGTGCGGCTTGGTGACCGGCCGGTAGCCGGGCAGGTCCATGGCCGGCGGCCAGGAGAAGGTGGTCTTGGCCTGGAGGGCGTCCTTGGCGATGTCGACCAGGACCGGGCCGGGACGGCCGCTGGCGGCGATGTGGAAGGCCTCGGCGATGGTCTTCGCGATGTCCCCGGCCTTGGTGACCAGGAAGTTGTGCTTGGTGATCGGCATGGTGATGCCGACGATGTCCGCCTCCTGGAAGGCGTCGGTGCCGATCGCCTTGGAGGAGACCTGGCCGGTGATCGCGACCAGCGGGACGGAGTCCATGTGGGCGTCCGCGATCGGGGTGACCAGGTTGGTGGCGCCCGGGCCGGAGGTGGCCATGCACACGCCGACCTTGCCGGTGGCCTGGGCGTAGCCGGTGGCGGCGTGGCCGGCCCCCTGCTCGTGGCGGACCAGGATGTGACGGACCTTCTTGCTGTCCATCATCGGGTCGTACGCCGGAAGGATGCAGCCGCCCGGGATGCCGAAGACGGTGTCGCACCCCACCTCTTCGAGAGAGCGGATGAGGGACTGCGCGCCCGTGACGTGCTCAACTGCGGTGGGCTGCTGCCCACCCGTACGGGGCCGCGGCTGCGGATGGTGGGCCCCGGAGGCCTGCTCGGTCATCGGCATTCTCTTCTCGAAGCTGAGGGTTTTACGAGGAGCGGGGGTGCCCCGGTTCTCGTCCGGGTGCGTGTGCCAGTGCAACAAAAAACCCCTCGTGCCAGGTGGCAAGCGAGGGGAGCGCGTCGGCGGTGTGGAGCGGGGACATGCAGGTCCCAGCTTCAGCCGACGCGCTTTCCAAGTACGAGAATTCGGGTGCGCATGGCATTGACCCTCCCTCCGGGGGGAGGGTGGTGTCAAGCGGGTGGGACGGGCGTCTCATTATTTGAGCCTCTACGGATGACCATCGAGCCACCGGACGAGCCGCCGGCCAAGGCGGGCTGGGCCGTACCGCCCGGTACTGGGAACGTACCTCTCACGAGCGCGCGGCGCAGCCTGTATTCGTCGAGGGGGCCGGAAAACGCCATTCCCTGCCCGTGGGTGCAGCCCATGGCGCGCAGGGCCATGACCTGCTCGGGGAGGTCCACCCCGTCGGCCACGGACTGCATCCCCAGGTCGTTTGCAATGCGCAACAATCCTGCGGTGATCTTGTGCAGGCGGGCGGACTCCACGACGCCCTCGACGAGGCCCCGGTCCAGCTTGAGCAGGTCCACCGGGAGCCGGCGGAGGGCGCTGATGGCCGCGTAGCCGCTGCCGAAGCCGTCGAGGGCGATCCTTACGCCGAGCCGGTGCAGGGCCGTCAGTCGGCGCTCCAGCTCGTCGAAGGGGACTCTGGGGTCCGAGGCGGCGAGTTCGAGGACGAGGCCGCCGGAGGGCAGCCCGTGCCGGCCGAGGAGGGCCTCCACGGAGCCGCTGGGCACGGAGTGGTCGAGGAGCCGCTGGGCGGTCATCCGTACGACCACCGGTACGTCGTGACCCGCGAGATGGCGCTCGGCGGCCTCCGCCACGGCCTCCTCGAGGAGCCATCGGCCCAGTTCGGCGCCGCGGGAGGGATCGGCCCCGCCTCCCGGCCCGCCCTCGCTGTGTTCGGCCACCCGGAGGAACTCGGCCGGGGTGAACAGGATCCCCTGGGCGGAGCGCCAGCGGGCCTGCGCGGCGACCCCGGTGATCTCGCCGTCGGCCAGGGAGACCACGGGCTGGTGCAGCAGGGCGAACTCGCCCTCGTGCAGCGCGGTGCGCAGCTTTCCGGCCAGCTCGGCCTTGCGGACCACCTCGGCCTGCATCTGGGGCGCGTACAGCTCGACGCGGTCCTTGCCGCCGGCCTTGGCGCGGTACATCGCGAGGTCGGCGTTGCGCATCAGGTCCGAAGGGGTGATGCCGGGGTCGGCGAAGGCGACGCCGATGCTGGCGGCCACCCGCACCTCGCTGCCGGCGATGCGGTAGGGCTGGGAGAGGGTGGTGCGGAGCCGGTCGGCGATGTCGTGGACCTGGTACTCGCGGGCGCTGCGGTCGCGGCTGCCGTCGCCGAGGATGAGGGCGGCGAACTCGTCACCGCCGAGCCGGGCGGCGGTGTCCCCGGCCCGGACGGCGTCCTGGAGGCGGCGGGCGGCCTCGATGAGCAGTTCGTCGCCCGCCTGGTGGCCGATGGTGTCGTTGACGGCCTTGAATCCGTCGAGGTCGATGAAGAGGACGGCGGTGCTGTGGTCACCGGCGCGGCGGCCGGTGAGGGCCTGGCGGACGCGGCGGGTGAACAGGGCCCGGTTGGGCAGGTCGGTGAGCGGATCGTGCTCGGCGCTGTGCTGGAGCTGGGCCTGGAGGCGGACCCGCTCGGTGACGTCCCGGCTGTTGAGGATGAGTCCGCCCTGGTGCCGGTTGACGGTGGACTCCACGTTGAGCCATTCCCCGCCGCCCGATTTGAACCGGCATTCGATGCGGGTGGTGGGCTCCTCGGCGGGCGGGGCGGCCAGGAAGCGGCGTACCTCGTGGACCACGCGGCCGAGGTCGTCGGGGTGGATGAGGGCGGCCAGTTCGGTGCCGACCAGCTCCTCCGCCTCGCGGCCGTAGACCCCGGCGGCGGCGGGGCTGACGTAGCGCAGGGTTCCGGTGGGCGCGGCGATCATGATGACGTCGCTGGAGCCCTGGACCAGGGAGCGGAAGTGGTTCTCCTTCTGTGCCAGCTCCTGGGTCAGGGCGATGTTGTCGAGGAGCATGATGCCCTGCCGGACGACGAGGGCGAGGACGACCGTGCAGCCGGTGAAGACCACCATCCGGTCGACCTTCCGTCCGTCCACCACGTTGTAGAGGATGCCCAGGGTGCAGACCGCGGCCGCGAGGTACGGGGTGAGGGCCGGGAGCGAGCCGGTGATGGGGCGGCTGTGCGGGCGGTCGGCGCGGGGGGGCACGGGGCGCGGGAGCGGCTCCGGGCGGCGGCCGGCGGCCCAGGGGGCGTAGGCCAGCAGGAGGGAGCCCGCGAACCAGCCCGCGTCGAGGATCTCCCCGGAGCGGTAGGTGGTGTTGAGCAGCGGTGAGGTGAAGAGGGCGTCGCTCAGGACGGTCAGTGCGAGGGCCGCGATGGCCGTGTTGATCGCCGAGCGGTTGTTGGCCGAGCGCCGGAAGTGCAGGACCAGCACCATCGAGACCAGGGCGATGTCGAGGAGCGGGTAGGCGAGGGAGAGCGCGGCGCGCGGGACGCTGCCGGGAGCCCCGGACTGGGCGGTGCGCGCGGCGTTGGCGAGGGCGAGGCTCCAGGAGAGGGTCAGCAGGGAGCCGCCGATGAGCCAGGAGTCGAGCGCGAGGCAGACCCATCCGGCGCGGGTGACCGGGCGTTTGGCGAGGACGAGCAGGCCCACGATGGCGGGCGGGGCGAAGCAGAGGAAGGCGAAGTCCGCGAGCGAGGGCTCGGGCACCTTCTGGTCGAGGAGCACCTCGTACCAGCCCCAGACGCCGTTCCCCAGGGCCCCCATGAGCGAGGAGAACGCGAACATCAGCCAGGCGGGGCGCTCGCGCCGGTCGATCGCGCGGGCGTAGTGGTAGCAGGAGACGGCGGCCAGCAGACCGGCGGTACTGAGCCCGAAGTCGCCCATGATCTTGGCGAGTTCTTCCGAGCCCCAGCCGAGGGCGGCCCCGACGGCGTAGCCGCCGCTGACCACCGCGAGGAGGAGTTGCGCCCCCAGACCCCTGCCCCCGCCGCCGGCGACCGGCTGCCGGGTCAGCAGCGCCGCCCCCGGGGCGCTCACCGGTCCCCCTCGCAGGCTGGTTCCGGCGCGGTCCAGTCCCGGCACCGTCGCTTCCGGCGGCCCTGCCGCATCGGATCCTTCGTCCATTGGCCGTGCATCGCCCGTCGCCCCCCAAAGTGTCCGATCACCCCAGCGCCAGACGTACGTGGCGCAGCCCCTTGTTCCGGACGATACACCACTTTCGTCACTCAGCGACATAGCTTCTCTACTCTCCGTGACCACCGGGGGCCGTGCGGCAACTGCTCGCATACGTATGGACGCGGAGAGTGTGCGGTCTGGTTCAGTCCGTGATCAGAACGGTGTTCTCGACCGGCTCCCCGGCGGCGAAACGGGTCAGCTGACGGGCCACGAGGCGCTTCGCGCGGGGCTCGAACGCCGAGCTGCTGCCGCCCACGTGAGGCGTGATCAGGACGTTCGGGGCGTGCCACAGCGGGTGGCCCGGGGGCAGCGGTTCCGGGTCGGTGACGTCGAGGGCGGCGCGCAGCCGGCCGGACTCCAGTTCGGCCAGCAGGGACTTGGTGTCGGCGACGGGCCCGCGCGAGACGTTCACCAGCAGGGCTCCGTCCTTCATCCGGCCGAGGAAGGCGGCGCCCGCCAGGCCCCGGGTGTCCTCGGTCAGCGGGGTGGAGAGGATGACCACATCCGCCTCCGGGAGGAGGACCGGGAGGTCGCCGAGGGCGTGCACCGGTCCATGGGGCGCGGTGCGGGCCGAACGCGCGACGCGGGTGATCCGCCCGCACTCGAAGGGCAGCAGCCGGTCCTCGATGGCCGCGCCGATCGCCCCGTAGCCGACGATCAGGACGGACTTGTCGGCGAGGGCCTCGTAGAAGCCTCCGCGCCAGTCCTCGCGGTCCTGGCCGCGCACCATGCCGGGGATGCCGCGCAGGGAGGCGAGGGTGAGGGTGAGGGCGAGCTCGGCGGTGCTGGCCTCGTGGACGCCGCGTGCGTTGCACAGCCGGACTCCGGGGCGCAGGTGGCCGAGGCCGGGCAGGACGTGGTCGATGCCGGCGGTGAGGGTCTGCACGACGCGGAGGCCGGGCATGGCCGGGAGCGGCCGCAGGGTGACCTCCTGGGACTTCATGTACGGGGTGACGTAGAAGACGCAGGCCGCCGGGTCCGCCGGGAACTCCTCCTCGCCGTCCCACTGTCGGTAGCTGAAGGAGTCGGGGAGGCCGTCGATCTCCCCGGGCGGGAAGGGGAGCCAGACGTCCGCGGTCGTTGCAGTCATGATCCCGAGGCTATGCGAAGGGAACGTGATCAAGCCGTTAGTTTGAGGGCCGGACCGGGACCGGGCCGGGAGGGGGGACGCAGGGGTGGAGCGCAGGTCGATCGGGTCGGGACCGCTGACGGTGGGGGCCATCGGGCTCGGCTGCATGCCGATGAGCTGGGCCTACGCGCCGTCGCGCCGCCGGGGCGAGGAGTCGCTGCGGACCCTGCACACGGCGCTGGACCTGGGGGCGAACCTGCTGGACACGGCCGATCTGTACGGGCCGTTCACCAATGAGCTGGCGGTGGGGCGGGTGCTGCGCGAGCGGCGGGCCGAGGCCTTCGTGTCGGCCAAGGTGGGGCTGCGGGCGGGTGAGGGGCACGTGGTGGCCGACGGGCGGCCGGAGTACGTGCGGCGGGCGTGCGACGCCTCGCTGCGGCGGCTGCGGACGGACGTCATAGACCTGTACCAGCTGCACCGGGTGGACCCGGAGGTCCCGGTGGAGGAGACCTGGGGGGCCATGGCGGAGCTGGTGCAGGCGGGGAAGGTGCGGGCGCTGGGGTTCTGCGCGCTGGGCGCGGGGGCCGGGCCGGGTGCGGGGCGGCGCGGGGACCGGGAGTACCGCTCGACGCTGCGGTACCTGGAGCGGGCGCAGCAGGTGTTCCCGGTGACGGCGGTGCAGGCGGAGCTTTCGGTGTGGTCGCCGGAGGCGGCGTGGCAACTGCTGCCGTGGTGTGCGGCGCGGGGGGTGGGGATGCTGGCGGCGATGCCGCTGGGCAGCGGGTTCCTGACCGGGACGCTGACGCCGGGGCAGGGGTTCGAGGAGGCGGACGTGCGGGCCCGGCACCCGCGGTTCACGGCGCACGCGATGGCCTCGAACCAGGTGCTGGTGGCCGAGCTTCGGCGGGTGGCCCGGCGGCACGGGCCGGAGGTGACGGCGGCGCAGGTGGCGCTGGCGTGGGTGCTGGCGCAGGGGCCGCACGTGGTGCCCGTGCCGGGGGCGGGCCGGGCGCGCTGGGCGGCGGAGAACGCGCGGGCGGCGGAGGTGCGGCTCACGGCCGGGGAGCTGGCGGGGTTCGCGGCGCTGCCGGCGACGGTGGGGGCCTGGGACTGAGTCGGGACTGAGCCCTGGACGTTCCCTCCCGGGACGGCCGCCACAACCACTCGATCGGGTGTACGACTGGTGGAACTTGGGCACCCGCCGGATCTGTTGGGTCTTGTGAAGGGCAGGACTGGAG
>NZ_JZWV01000696.1 GCF_000966975.1 Streptomyces katrae
CCCCGCCCGGGCCGCCGCCGCGGCCGGCAGCGGCAGGCCGAGGAAGCCGTGGAACGCCCCCGGGTGCAGCCGCACCTCGCAGTCCACCCCCGCCTCCCCCAGCCGGCGCGCGTACTCCAGCCCCTCGTCCCGCAGCAGGTCGCAGTCGGCGAGGACGATCAGGGTGCGGGGCAGTCCGGACAGGTCCGGGGCCCGTAGCGGCGAGACGTGCGGGTGGGCGGGGTCTCCGCCGTACTGGTCCCAGTACCAGGCCATGTGCGCGGCGGTGTGGAAGTACCCGCGCCCGTACGCCGCGACCGACTCGGAGCCCATCGAGGCGTCCAGCGGCGGGTACACCAGCAGCTGCCCGGCGACGAGTTGCGGCGCCCGCAGCGCGGTGACGGCCGCCAGGTTGCCCCCGCTGGAGTCCCCGGCCACCACCACCCGCCCCGCGTCGCACCCCAGCCCGTCCGCCCCGGCCCGCGCCCACAGCAGCACCGCCAGCGCGTCGTCGGCCGCGGCGGGCCAGGGGTGCTCCGGGGCCAGCCGGTAGCCGGCCGAGACGACCACCGCCCCGGAGGCCGCGGCCAGCTCACGGCACAGGGCGTCGTGCGTGTCGAGCCCGCCCATCACCCAGCCGCCCCCGTGGAGGTACACCACGAGCACCCGTCCCCGCTCCCCCGGCGCGGGGTCGTAGACCCGCACCGGCACCCCCGAGGCCACGGAGTCCCGTACCGAGGCCACCTCCGGCCCCCGCACCCCCGGCCGCTCCGACCCGGCCGCCACCACCGCCCGCAGGGCCGCGACGTCCCCGGGCCCCGGAAACCCCGCCGCCATGGCCTCGCACAGCCGCCGCGCGTCCGGGGCCAGCCGGTCCCCCTTCACCCGGTCCCCGCTCATCGCGCCGTCATCCCCCCGTCGACCACGAACTCCGCACCCGTCACGTACGAGGAGGCCTCCGAGCACAGGAACAGCACCAGCTCCCCCACCTCCCCCGGGCGCCCCATCCGCCCCAGCGGCACGTGCGACCAGTCCCGCCCCTCGACCGCCCCCGCCACCATCGGCGTGTCGATGGCACCCGGGTGCACCGAGTTGACCCGTATCCCGTCCCCGGCGAGATCCAGCGCCGCCGAGCGGGTCAGCCCGCGCAGGCCGAACTTCGTGGACCCGTACGCCGCGTGGCCCGGGATGCCGACCAGACCGGCGGTGGAGGAGACGTTGACGACCGAGCCGCCCCCGCCCGCCCGCAGCACCGGGGCCACCGCCTGGATCCCGAGGAACGGCCCCAGCAGGTTGACCCGCAGCAGTTCCTCGAACCCCTCGGCGCTCTGCTCCTCCACGTGCGCGGTGCGCCACAGGGCGGCGTTGTTGACCAGCGCCGACACCGTCCCGAAGGCGGCCACCGCCTCCCGCACCACCCCCGCCCAGCTGCCCGCGTCGGCGACGTCGTGCCGTACGAACAGGCCCCGGCCGCCCAGTTCCGCGGCGACCGCCCGGCCCTCCTCCTCCCGGAGGTCCGTGACCACGACCCGCGCGCCCGCCCGCGCGCACAGCCTGGCCTCCTCGGCGCCCTGGCCGCGCGCGGCGCCCGTGATGACGACGACCTTCCCGTCCAGCGAGATCACGTTTCCTCCGTACGCACGACGGGAGTTGGGCAGCACCACCCCAACCCATATGCCTAATAGAAATACTTCTAGCAGTCACACCCATCAGAGGGAAGGCCGCCACCGAAACCGGTCGTAGACTGCGCTCCGTGGCAGCAGACGAGACGGCAGAAGGCACCCCCGGCGCGGCGGCCGCCCGGCGCACGCTCCCCGCGACCAGCTGGGCGGTGCTCGGACTGCTCTCCTTCGGCGAGGAGCTCTCCGGGTACGACCTGAAGAAGTGGTCGGACTGGTCGCTGCGCTTCTTCTACTGGAGCCCTTCCTTCAGCCAGATCTACGGCGAGCTCAAGCGCCTGGAGAAGGCCGGTTACGCCTCCTCCCGCATGGTCGCCCAGGACAGCGGCACCCGCGACAAGCGGGTGTACCGGATCACCGACGCCGGCATGGACGCCGTACGGCGGTGGGCGCGCGAGACCCCCGTCGACCCGCCGGTCCTCAAGCACGGACCGATGCTGCGGCTGTGGCTGGGCCATCTGCTGGAGCCGGAGCAGATGCGCGAACTCCTCCTCCAACAGCAGGAGTTCGCCGAGGGGATGCGGCGCGGCGCGGAGGCGGACGTGGCGGCCGCGCAGGAGGAGGAGGCCTGGGCGTACCCCACCCTCACCCTGAAGTGGGCCGAGCGGTACTACGCCTCCGAGCGCGACCTGGCGGCCGCCATGCTGGAGGACCTGGAGGACCTGGAGGACATCAAGGCCCGGAACACCCGCCCGCAGCCGCACACGGACACGGACACCACACCGTGACGGGCGGCGCCGGCGCCATCAGCCTGCGCAAGGTCGAGGAAACCGCCCCGGCCCTGGTGCCCCTCTACAAGAGCGCCGGCGTCTCGCTCCGCAAGCACGGCCTGGAGGGCGGGCGGGCCGCGGTCTACCTGGTCCTGGACCACTCCGGCTCCATGCGCCCCTACTACGGCGACGGCACCGTACAGGCCTTCGCGGACCGGGTCCTGGGTCTCTCCGCGCACCTCGACTCCGACGGCCGCGTACCGGTCGTCTTCTTCTCCACGGACGTCGACGCCATCGAGGAGGTCCCCCTCGCCGCCCACGAGGGCCGGGTCACGCAGATCGCCGCCGGCCTCGGCCACATGGGCAAGACCGCCTACCACCTGGCGATGGACGCGGTGATCGACCACTACCTGGACTCGGGCTCCACCGACCCGGCCCTGGTCGTCTTCCAGACCGACGGCGGCCCGGTCAACAAGCTCGCGGCGGAGAAGTACCTCTGCAAGGCGGCCCGGCTCCCCCTCTTCTGGCAGTTCGTCGGCTTCGGCAACACCCGCAGCAGCCAGTTCGACTTCCTGCGCCGCCTGGACGAACTCCCGGTGCCGCAGAAGCGGGTGGTGGACAACGCGGGCTACTTCCACGCCGGCCCCGACCCGCGCGCCGTACCGGACGCCGAACTGTACGACCGCCTCGTCGCCGAGTTCCCGGCCTGGCTGGCGGCGGCACGCCGGGCGGGCATCGTGCGCGCCTGACCGGCCACCGGAGGCGGGGCGCGCTTTGATGGACGCATGACGACGAACAACTGGGCAGCGTTCGAGAAGGCGGAACCGGACTTCGCGGAGGCGGTACGGGCCCGCTTCGCACAGTTCCCGCACCACGTCCTGGCCACCCTGCGCAAGGACGGCTCCCCCCGCCTGACCGGGCTCACCGTGGAGTTCCGCGGGGGCGAGCTGTGGCTGGGCATGATGGCGGGTTCGATGAAGGCCCGCGACCTCCAGCACGACCCGCGTTTCGCCCTGCACACCAACCCCGGCCCGGACGACACCATGCCCGACGGTGACGTACGGATCTCGGGCCGGGCGGTGGAGATCGTGGACCCGCCCGAACTCCACCGCTACGCGGAGGAGAAGGACACCCCGCACCCCTTCCACCTCTTCCACGCCGACCTGACCGAGGTGGTCCACACGACGGTCGACGGCGAGGAACTGGTGGTCCGGACCTGGACCCCCACCCGAGGCCTCCACACCCTCCGCCGCGGCAACGACGACGAACCACCCCGCGAGGTCCCGGCGCAGTGACCTCCGACCGGACGGAACCGTTTGCGTGGACGGACGGCATCGAGGCCCGTTGGCGCGGGCCCGCATCGGAGGCGTACCGGGCCAAGCACCGGGCCGCCGCTGAGGATGCCGTCCGCATCCGGCGGGCGATGCAGCTCCTGGCCAAGGCGATCCGCTTGAGCAAGGACGGCTTTTCGGCACAGGAACTGGAGATCCTGGAGGACTTCCGACGGCTCCAGTCCCGCGCGGACATCCAGGCCGAGGCGGATGCGCTGTCGACACCCGACACCACGCCGGGACCGCCGCCGGGACCGCGCAGCCGCATCGCCGATCTGTAGAACGGGCCACAAGTACCTGGGGGGATTTCATGTCGTCGAGCGGCGACCACATATCGGTGGACTTCGCCACTCTCCAGAGTGCGGCCGGGGACCTCGAGGAGATCCTCAAAACGCTCAACGAGCAGCTCGACCTGCTCTACCAGCGTGTCGAGAAGGCCGTCCTCGGCTGGGAGGGCGAGGCCCGCCAGACCTTCGTGGACCAACTCGACAAGTGGGACCGCTCCGCCCAGGACCTCCAGGCCACCCAGGCCTGGCTGCACGAGACCGTGGTGCACGGCCACCTCACCTACGCTTCCGCCCACAGGGCCGTGCTGCGCGGCTGGGGGGCCGCCTGATGGGGGCGCCTCCCTCCCCGGCGGCGAACGGCGGTTTCGACGTCCAGCCGGTGCACGTGCACCATGCGGCCGACCAGGTGAAGGAAGCCCAGTTCGCCCACGCAGACCGGGGGTTCGCCCTGGTCGACGTGCTGAACAAGTACAACCAGTCCGCCGGGACCGGACGGGGTGCGGATGCGTTCGCGGACGCCTACCAAGAGGTGGCGGCCAAGTTCCTCGAAGCCTGGGGGCGCGAAGGCCTCGGACGAGTTCAACGCCGCCATCGCCGGGATCACCGACCCGAAGGACAAGGGCGAGTGGCAGGCGGCCATGCGGGCCTTCGGCCAGACCATCTGGGGCACGACGGCATGGGGCCGCCAGCTGGACGCGCAAGGCAAGCGGACCCAGGCCGGAGGCCGGGAATGGCGGACCACCAAAATGGCGGACCACCAAGGACCTCCCGCCTTCCGGCCGGCGCCCCATCGTCGACGTCCTGAAGAAGACTGCGGAGGAGGTCGCGCCCCTTCTCGAGCACCTCTGCGACGTCGGCGAGCGGACCACCAAGTTCACCACCCAGGCCGCCATCACCGCGGCGAAGGCCACGGCTGCGGACCTCAGCGACATGAGCGTGACGAACCTGACCAAGATGGCGGTCGGCGGGCTCGTCGGCCGTATCGTGCTGGCCTTCCGGTCCCACATGGACAAGTCGGGGTGCGACGCGGTCGTCGAGACGTACCACAAGGAGTTCACGGAGGCGGCGGGCAAGCTGAAGGCCCTCCTCCCGGAACTCGAGATCGCCATCAAGAGCGCGCCGACCTACCAGGCGGAATTGGCCCGCGCCCAAGGCTTCGGCGCCCGCTCGCTCAACGAGTTCAAGAAGGAGCACCGCTGGCAGACCTCGGTCCCGCACGAGGGCCCCCTCAACGGGCCCGCATGGACCGGTCGGACCATCGAGGTGGACAAGGACACCAGCACGATCGCGCCCGCCCGAGACACTCGGGGCGTGACCTCGCATCTCAAGTACGACCCGAACCTGAACCCGCCGTTCGTCGTCTACACGTCGACGCCTCAATAGTGGAGCGAATGATGGAAGAGGGCCAGCTGGACGCGCAGGCCTGGTCGGAGGCGCTCACGCTTTACAAGTGGCTCTGCACGTTCGTCGGTGTCGCTCCGCGCGAGCACGACGAATGGTGGCTCGATGTGGGGGCGATCATGCGTCTTGAGACCCAGGACCCACGGGGGTGGGAATCAATCGACCCCTACGAGGGCGAGGAGGAACGCCTGGAAGACCCGCTGTTCCCGTGGCTGGAGACACCCTCCACCACTGTGGATGCGGAGCGCTACCGGAGGCGGGTGGATGAAATCCCCCGGTCCTCGGTGCGGTCGCTGATCGTCCTGCTCGGAGCCGGAACGAGCCGCCTGGACCTCTCCAAGTCATTGGGTTGGGAGGAACGCAGGCCCGAGATGGAACGCCGGGCCGGTGTGATCCTGTCGCGCTTTCCTGACGGCACCCGCTTCTACACCAACCTCGGCTGGAAGAGCGACCATCCGGAATTCTACGAACAGCCCTTCCGGACCCATGCCCCCTTCAGCCAGTACGACTGGGATGCCGGGCTGATCGCCGTGAACGACGACGAAGTCGCCGTGCTCTGGAATTTCCTGTCCCTCTGACCCGCCCGACCCGCCGAACCGGGAACATCACGTGCTCACCAGATCCGCCACATACCCCGACCGCGAAACCGCCCAGTGGGCCACCCAGCAGGTCGTCAACCGCAATGAGCAGGCCATCCACCGCTGGCTGGCCCAGGGCACCCGCCCCCGCCTGACCATCGAAGCCTCCTGGCCGTCGCGCGAGGATCCGGTCGGCCGCGTCCTGATCCAGGCCATGGCGCTCGCCGGGCGCGGGGCCGTGGACGTGCGGGCCGCGCGGGTGGTGCTGCGGCGGGAGCCCGCGAGCGCGCTCGGGTTCGTCGTGCACGGCACCTTCCCGATCTACCTGTAGAGGCGACCTCCCCATGTCCATGAAGCCCCTGGAGTTCGACCGCCGCTACGGCGAGCTCGACCAGGTGATCAGCGCCTACGCCGGCCAGTCGGCCGACGACACCCCGGACCGGCCCGGTCGGGCCCTCACCGCCTACCTGCGCCACACGTGGCACACCCGCCCCTGGGCTCTGTCGGTCGCCGAGCAGCAGCTTCGCGCCTACGCCGAGAACCCGCCCGGCCGGCTGCGACACCGCCTCGGCGAGTTCTACCCGGTCCCCGACATCGGCCTCCCCGAGGCCGAGATCCAGCAGTGGCTGCTGGTACTCGCCGATCACATCAGGTGGAGCATCGAGGAGGGCCGGGTCCCGGCCCCGGTGGCCCTGCCCGAGACGCACTGGGAATGGCACGCCCGGTTCCCCGAACTCGGTCAGTTCCTGGGCGGCTGGTTCTCCCAGGACATGCCCGACGAGTTCGACGACCACGACACCGCCGTCCGCGACTACGCCGACTCGGCCGACCCCACCCTCGTGGCACGCGTCGTCGGTGAGGTGCGCGAGCTCCTCGCCCTGGGCCTGGAGGAGGTCGACTACGCCGTGGGCGTGGCCGAGCTCGGCATGGAGGTCGACCCGCCGGCCCCCTACGCACCGAGCGGCTGGCTGGCCGTGGTCGCCGAACGACTGGCCGGACCCCGCGCCGCGTACGCCTAGGGACGGGTCAGGGGAGCCGGCGGCCCGGCGGGGTCACGGTGGGGAGCGGGGTGAGGGCGGTGGGGGCGACGTCTACCCAGTTGCGGTCGATGTTGATCGTCTCGTCGCCGTACGTGGCGTCGTGGTCCCCCTGGTACTGGTGGGCCCGGCGCGGGCCGGACCACTGGGTGGTGCCGGAGGGCAGGCCCAGGTCGGCGTCGGTGACGGAGGCCGCGCCGTTCCAGCGGGCCACCCACAGGACGTCCGGCATGGCCTGCGGGGCCTGGGCGTAGTGGGCGGAGAGCGCCTTGGCTCCCGAGCTCGCGGAGACGTAGGCCGCCGCGTGGTAGCCGAGCTCGTGCAGCCGTACGGTCCAGGCGGTGAGGTGGGCGACGACCGGGGCGTCCCAGGTGTCGCGGTCGGTGTAGTTCTCCAGGTCGGCGTAGAGCGGGGTGCCGGCGGGCAGGCCGAGTGCGCGGGCCGCCGCGGCCGCGCCTTCGGCGGCCTCGCGGCCCTGGTCGTCGGCCTCGGAGGGGTCGGTGGACAGGCCGGTGCTGGTGCTGTGCCAGGGCTGCGGCCCCACCCAGATCGGCATCAGGTGCCAGCCCGCCGCGAGTTGCCTGCGCACCCAGTCGGCCGTCAGCTGCGGCTGGGCG
>NZ_JZWV01000697.1 GCF_000966975.1 Streptomyces katrae
GGCGCAGGCGCGGGCCCGGCCGCCGATGTAGATCCCGACCGCGCCGAAGGGGGAGTCGGCCCGCCAGGTGTCCATGGCGTCCTGGGAGGGGGCGGTGCAGGCGTCGAAGCCGTGGCCGGTGAAGGCGGCGGCAGGGGCGCCGGTGCCTCCGGCGCCGACGCCGACGGCGGATGCCGGTGCCGTCGTTGCGGCCGGGCCCGGCGCGCCGGATGCCGGCCGGCCGGCCGGTGCCGAGGGCTGTCCGACGGCGTGCGCGAGGAGGGCCCGTACGGTCTCCGGTTGTGCCCCGTACGAGAGCGTGGCCATCACCCCCGGCCCGTGCAGGGCGTACCGGACCTCGGCGCTGGCCCCCTCCGCCGGGGGCGGCTCGGCGCCGTCGGGGACGGGGAGGGTGGGGACGTCGGCACGGGGCGGGGCGTCGGCCAGGGGTTCCAGGTGGAGGGTGTCGGCGCGGACGGGCACGGCCCTGCGGCCGGTGCAGCGGGTCTGGGGGCCGGCGTGCCCGAGGTAGAGGGTGGGGAGGTCCAGGCGCAGGCAGGCCCCGGGGTCACGGTCGAGGTCGACGACCCGCCAGTCGGCGGGGAGGGTCAGGTGCAGGCCCCGGTAGTCGACGGACCGCTCGGGGTCGGCGGCATGGGCGGGGGTGAGGGGGGCGAGGGCCATGAGCAGGGTGGCGGCGAGGAGCCGGCGCACCAGGGTTCGCGAGGGCATGGGGCCCACTGCTACACCGCCGCCGCCTCAACTGCCCAGCGACGCCCCGCTGATGACCCCGTCCGGGGGACGCCGCGCCCCGACCCCGGGCCGGGCGGGGCGGTGCGCACCCCCACGGTGCACCGTCCCGCCTGACCGGGCGGATCCCGTCCGGCGGTCAGCAGTCGCGCGCCGGCCCGGGGGCTTGAAGACGGCGTCCAGGACGTCGCCGCGCCGCACGCCGATGAGCACCTGTGGGAGGCCCGGGCCCTCGTGATTCCGCAAGACGGGAGTGACCACGCGTGCGGCCCCGGCTGCCCTCACCGCGCGTTCCGCGCCAGTTCCTTAAACAGTAAACAGCTTTCGTAAACCGCCGTTCGGGTGGCATTTCCACACGTTCGGACATGTGCGCGCGTGATCGGGCCTCCGCTCGGTGAAGCTCGACGGGTCTGGCGGCCGTGGGAGCCGAAGTGGTTCCAGGCCGGGCCGCCGCTGCCGCGAAACGGAAGGTCAGCCGCACCCATGCTCATCCACCAGCTCGCCCTCGTGTCCGAGACCAAGAGCAACACGATCACCCCCTCACAGATCACCCGGGTCGCCGCCGCGCTCCAGAAACAGGCGACCCGCGACTTCGCGCCGCTGTGGCAGGTGAACGCGACGGTGGACGCCTTCGACCGGCTGGAGGACGTGCCCGTCGGCTACTGGCCGCTGATCGTGGTCGACGACGTACCCGGCGCGGCGGGGTACCACACGGACGAGAACAAACAGCCTTACTCCCTCATCGAGTACAGCGACAGCTGGTCGCTGACCGCGAGCCACGAGATGCTGGAAATGCTGGCCGACCCGTTCGGGAACCGTCTGGTGTCCGGCAAGTCCCCCCACCCCGACCAGGGACAGGCCCGGTTCCTCGTCGAGGTCGCCGACCCCTCGGAGGACGAGGCGTTCGGCTACACCATCAACGGCCTGCTCGTCTCCGACTTCTTCACCCCGCGCTTCTACGACCCGGTCACCGTCCCGGGCACGCGCTACAGCTTCGGCGGCCACATCCAGGCGCCCCGGACGATCCTGCGCGGCGGATACATCAGCTTCGAGGACTCGGCCACCGGCGACTGGTGGCAGCAGATCTGGTTCGAGGGCAACGAGCCGAAGTTCCGCAAGCTCGGCAAGCTGTCGGGCAGCGGCAGCATCCGCGAGGCGATCGACGCCCAGACCAAGACCGTCAGCCGTCTGGCCGCCAGCGGCCCCTCTTCCAAGCAGTACCTGGCCGCGCGGACCCTCACGGCCCACGTCAAGGAGTCCACCAGCGCCCGGGCCGGCGTATGGCGCGCCGAGATCGAGCGGCTGAAGGGTGCGAACCCGGCGGAGAAGGCCTTCAAGGACAAGGCGGCCAAGCCGGCCAAGGCCAAGACCAAGGCCAAGGGGAAGTAGGCGGAAGCAGGGAGGACAATCGTTGCGGTACGAACCTCAGCCCGCCTGCCAAGGAGGCCGTCGTGAGTGAGGACGCCCAGCAACGCAAGGAGCGCGCGGATCGCCTGCGCAAGATGATGCGGCGGCCCGAGGCCAAGCCTGAGCCGCCGGAGCGGGAGAGCCTGAAGGAAGGCATCGAGCGCCGCATGCGCGAGCTCGACGAAGCCGAGCGCGAAAGCCGCCGGGACGACGGCGAAGCCGGCGGAACCTGAGGGCCTGCGGCCCCGCCCGGCCGGAGCAGCGCCCGGCCGGGCGGCGGGATCAGGCTCGGTCGCGCTTGACGTCCTGGATGAAGGAGGCCCAGGCGGCTCCGGCGAAGACGACCACGGGGCCGCCACCGGCCTGCTTGCTGTCGCGGACGGGGACCGCGCCGGGGACGTCGTCGGAGACCTCGACGCAACTGGCGCCATCGGAGTTGCTGTACGAGGACTTCCGCCAGGACAGCTCGTTTACGTCTGCGTGCATGTCGCGTATTCCTCCGCCACCGACTCGATCAAGGTCAGGGACACCTCCGGCGACAGTGCGGCGGCCCTCGCCAGATCGTAGAGCTTCCAGTGAGTCCGAACCAGCGCCGGATAGTCGAGCAACTGCCCTACGCGGGGACCCTCCGTGTACACCACGTCGGGCGCGTCTGCGAATTGCATGATGGTCACCAACGATCCCAGGGCGCCTTGGGCACCGGCCGAGAACGGCACCACCTGCATGGTGATCCGATGGGCGCGGACGTACGAGGCAATGTGTCGCAACTGAGCGGCCATCACGCCGTACCCGCCGACTGCCGTCCGAAGAACCGCCTCGTGCAGGACGACCCACATCTCCGGAGCCGTCGGATCGTCAAGAAGCCGTGCGCGGTCCAAACGTGACTCGACCAGGCCGTCTACGTACTCGGCAAGCGCGGTGGGATTGCCGCCCCGGATCAGTGCCCGGGCGTAGTCCTCCGTCTGCAACAGCCCAGGCACCAGGGTGGAGGCGTATTCATAGATAGCCGCCGCCATTGCCTCCAGCTCAGCCGCTGCGGCGAAGTACTCCACGTGCTTGGACTTGAACGCCCTGGCCAGACGCAGGAAGTAGTCCCCCGTGCCGAGCTCCCTGTCGATCGCCTCGGCCAGCTCCGGCCGGAGCCGTCGCGTGCCGCATTCCATCTGCCCGACGTACGACCCGCTCACGAAGATCCGCTCGCCCAGGGCCTCCTGGGTCAGCCCGGCCGCCTCACGGTGCCGCCGCAGCTCCTCGCGGGCGAACTCCTCCGGACTCTGCGCGGCGCCCTCGTCCTTCGACTTGGCCATGAGTCGACTCCCCGCTTCCGCAATCCCCTTGCCTGCGAGGAGCGTAGCCCCGGCCAACCTGAAGATTCAGCCGAACGCATTCATACGACTACCGAACGCCACCGCGCCCGCCATCCCTGGTCGGGGACATGGCGGGCGCGGTGTCGGATTGCCGTACCTCGTTGTACGGACCGTATGAGGGGTCTCCCCGGGGGGAGGGGTGACGGGGTTACACCATCAGCGAGCGGTCCGTCGGCTTGACCGGGTACGGGAGGGTGCTCGTGCCCGTCAGGTAGCGGTCCACGCCGCGGGCGGCCGAGCGGCCCTCCGCGATGGCCCACACGATCAGGGACTGGCCGCGGCCGGCGTCGCCGGCGACGAAGACGCCGTCGGCGTTGGTGGCGTACGAGGCGTCGCGGGCGATGTTGCCCCGCTCGTCCAGCTCGACGCCGAACTGCTCGACCAGGCCGTTGGACTGGTCGGTGCCGGTGAAGCCCATCGCCAGGGTGACCAGCTGCGCGGGGAGGACGCGCTCGGTGCCGGGCTTCTGGGTGAGCTTGCCGTCGATGAACTCGACCTCGACCAGGTGCAGGGCCTGGACGTTGCCGTCCTCGTCGCCCTCGAAGTGGGTGGTGGAGACGGAGTAGATCCGCTCGCCGCCCTCCTCGTGGGCCGAGGTGACCTTGTACAGCATCGGGAAGGTCGGCCACGGCATGGCCGCCGGGCGGTCCTCCGACGGGCGGGGCATGATCTCCAGCTGGGTGACCGACAGGGCGCCCTGGCGGTGGGCGGTGCCGACGCAGTCCGCGCCGGTGTCGCCGCCGCCGATGACGACCACGTGCTTGCCCTCGGCCGTGATGGGGGGCGCCATGAAGTCGCCCTCCTGGACCTTGTTCGCGAGGGGGAGGTACTCCATCGCGAAGTGGATGCCCTTGAGGTCGCGGCCCGGGACCGGGAGGTCGCGGGAGACGGTGGCGCCCGCCGCGACGACGACCGCGTCGAAGCGCTTGCGCAGGTCCGTCGCCGTGATGTCGCGGCCGACCTCGATGCCCGTGCGGAACTTGGTGCCCTCCGCGCGCATCTGCTCGATGCGGCGGTTGATGTGCACCTTCTCCATCTTGAACTCGGGGATGCCGTAGCGCAGCAGGCCGCCGATGCGGTCGGCGCGCTCGTACACGACCACGGTGTGGCCGGCCCGGGTCAGCTGCTGGGCGGCGGCCAGGCCGGCGGGGCCGGAGCCGATGACGGCCACGGTCTTGCCGGAGAGGCGGTCCGGGGCCTGCGGGGTGACGTCGCCGTTGTCCCAGGCCTGGTCGATGATCGAGACTTCGACGTTCTTGATCGTGACGGCCGGCTGGTTGATGCCGAGCACGCACGCCGACTCGCACGGAGCGGGGCACAGGCGGCCCGTGAACTCCGGGAAGTTGTTCGTGGCGTGGAGGCGCTCGGCGGCGGCCGACCAGTCCTCGCGGTAGGCGTAGTCGTTCCACTCGGGGATCAGGTTCCCGAGCGGGCAGCCGTTGTGGCAGAACGGGATGCCGCAGTCCATGCAGCGGCCGGCCTGCTTGCTGATGATCGGCAGCAGCGAGCCCTTGACGTAGACCTCGTTCCAGTCCTTGACGCGCTCGGCGACGGGACGGGTGCAGGCGGTCTCGCGCGGGGTGGTGAGGAAGCCCTTCGGGTCAGCCATGGGTCGCCGCCTCCATCATCTTCTCGGTGGTCTCGGACTCGGAGAGTCCGGCCAGCTCAGCGGCGTCCTTGGCGGCGAGCACTGCCTTGTACGTGGTCGGGATGATCTTGCTGAAGCGGGCCGCGGCGGCGTCCCAGTCAGCCAGGAGCTTCGCGGCCACGGTCGAGCCGGTCTCCTCCTCGTGGCGGCGCACCACATCGTGCAGCCACTGCTTGTCCTCGTCCGAGGGTGCCTCGACGGCCTCCGCGTTGCCGGAGTTGACCTGGCGCGGGTCGAGGTCGATGACGTACGCGACGCCGCCGGACATGCCCGCCGCGAAGTTGCGGCCGGTCTCGCCGAGGACGACCGCGGTGCCGCCGGTCATGTACTCGCAGCCGTGGTCGCCCACGCCCTCCGAGACGACCAGGGCGCCGGAGTTGCGGACGCAGAAGCGTTCGCCGGTGCGGCCGCGCAGGAACATCTCGCCGCCGGTGGCCCCGTAGCCGATGGTGTTGCCGGCGATGGTGGAGTACTCGGCGAGGTGGTCGGCGCCGCGGTCCGGGCGGACCACGATCCGGCCGCCGGAGAGGCCCTTGCCGACGTAGTCGTTGGCGTCGCCCTCCAGGCGCAGGGTGATGCCCTTGGGGAGGAAGGCGCCGAAGGACTGGCCGGCCGAACCCGTGAAGGTCAGGTCGATGGTGTTGTCGGGCAGGCCCGCGCCGCCGAACTTCTTGGTGACGTGGTGGCCGAGCATGGTGCCGACGGTCCGGTTGATGTTGCGGATCGCGACCTGGGCGCGGACCGGCTGGGCCGCTTCGGCGGTCTCGGCGTTCAGCGCGTCGGCGGCGAGCTCGATCAGCTCGTTGTCGAGGGCCTTCTCCAGGCCGTGGTCCTGCTCGACCAGGGCGTGGCGGACCGCGCCCTCGGGCAGGTCCGGCACGTGGAAGAGGGGCTCGAGGTCGAGGCCCTGGGCCTTCCAGTGGGTGACGGCCTTGCTGGTGTCGAGGAGCTCGGCGTGGCCGACGGCCTCCTCGATGGTGCGGAAGCCCAGCTCCGCGAGGATCTCGCGGACTTCCTCGGCGATGAACTCGAAGAAGTTCACGACGAACTCGGGCTTGCCGGAGAAGCGGTCGCGCAGGACCGGGTTCTGGGTGGCGACGCCGACCGGGCAGGTGTCCAGGTGGCAGACGCGCATCATGATGCAGCCGGAGACGACGAGCGGCGCGGTCGCGAAACCGAACTCCTCGGCGCCGAGCAGGGCGGCGATCACCACGTCGCGGCCGGTCTTGAGCTGGCCGTCGGTCTGGACGACGATGCGGTCGCGCAGGCCGTTGAGCAGCAGGGTCTGCTGGGTCTCGGCGAGGCCGAGCTCCCAGGGGCCGCCCGCGTGCTTCAGCGAGGTGAGCGGGGAGGCGCCGGTTCCGCCGTCGTGGCCGGAGATCAGGACGACGTCCGCGTGGGCCTTGGAGACACCGGCCGCGACCGTTCCGACGCCGACCTCGGACACGAGCTTCACGTGGATGCGCGCGGCCGGGTTGGCGTTCTTGAGGTCGTGGATCAGCTGGGCCAGGTCCTCGATGGAGTAGATGTCGTGGTGCGGCGGCGGGGAGATCAGGCCGACGCCGGGCGTCGAGTGACGCGTCTTGGCGACCCACGGGTAGACCTTGTGGCCGGGCAGCTGGCCGCCCTCGCCGGGCTTGGCGCCCTGGGCCATCTTGATCTGGATGTCGTCCGCGTTGACCAGGTACTCGCTCGTGACGCCGAAGCGGCCGGAGGCGACCTGCTTGATGGACGAGCGGCGCGCCGGGTCGTACAGGCGCTCCGGGTCCTCGCCGCCCTCACCGGTGTTGGACTTGCCGCCCAGCTGGTTCATGGCGATGGCGAGGGTCTCGTGCGCCTCCTTGGAGATGGAGCCGTACGACATGGCGCCGGTGGAGAAGCGCTTGACGATCTCGGAGACCGGCTCGACCTCGTCGATGGAGATCGACGGGCGGTCGGACTTGAAGCCGAAGAGGCCGCGGAGCGTCATGAGGCGCTCGGACTGCTCGTTCACCCGGTCCGTGTACTTGCGGAAGATGTCGTACCGGCGGTTGCGGGTGGCGTGCTGGAGGCGGAAGACCGTCTCCGGGTCGAACAGGTGCGGCTCGCCCTCGCGGCGCCACTGGTACTCGCCGCCGATCTCCAGCGCACGGTGCGTGGCCGCGATGCCGGAGACCGGGTACGCCTTGGCGTGGCGGGCGGCCACCTCCTTGGCGATGACGTCCAGGCCGGCGCCGCCGATCTTGGTGGCGGTGCCGCTGAAGTAGGTGTCGACGAACTCCTCGTTCAGGCCGACGGCCTCGAAGACCTGGGCGCCGCGGTAGGAGGCGACGGTGGAGATGCCCATCTTGGACATGACCTTCAGGACGCCCTTGCCGAGGGCGTAGATCAGGTTCTTGATGGCCTTCTCGGGCTCGATGCCCTCGATGAAGGTGCCGGCGCGCAGGAGGTCCTCGACGGACTCCATGGCCAGGTACGGGTTGACGGCCGCGGCGCCGTAGCCGATGAGCAGGGCGACGTGGTGGACCTCGCGGACGTCACCGGCCTCGACCAGCAGGCCCACCTGGGTGCGCTGCTTGGTGGCGATGAGGTGGTGGTGGACGGCGGAGGTGAGCAGCAGCGAGGGGATCGGCGCGTGCTCGGCGTCCGAGTGGCGGTCCGACAGGACGATCAGGCGGGCGCCGGCCGCGATGGCGGCGTCGGCCTCGGCGCGGATCTCCTCGATGCGGGCGGCGAGGGCGTCGCCGCCGCCGGAGACCCGGTAGAGGCCGGAGAGCGTGGCGGCCTTCATGCCGGGCATGTCGCCGTCGGCGTTGATGTGGATGAGCTTGGCCAGCTCGTCGTTGTCGATCACCGGGAAGGGCAGGGTGACGCTGCGGCAGGACGCGGCGGTCGGCTCCAGCAGGTTGGACTGCGGGCCGATCGAGGAGAGCAGCGAGGTGACGAGCTCCTCGCGGATGGCGTCCAGCGGCGGGTTGGTGACCTGCGCGAAGAGCTGGGTGAAGTAGTCGAAGAGCAGCCGGGGGCGCTCGGAGAGGGCCGCGATCGGGGAGTCCGTGCCCATGGAACCGAGCGGCTCGCCGCCCGTGCGGGCCATGGGGGCGAGGATGACGCGCAGCTCTTCCTCGGTGTAGCCGAAGGTCTGCTGGCGGCGGGTGACCGAGGCGTGGGTGTGGACGATGTGCTCGCGCTCGGGCAGGTCCGTCAGCTCGATCTCGCCGGTCTCCAGCCAGTCCGCGTACGGGGCGGCGGAGGCGAGCTCGTCCTTGATCTCGTCGTCCTCGATGATCCGCTTCTGGGCGGTGTCGACGAGGAACATCTTGCCGGGCTGGAGGCGGCCCTTGCGGACGACCTTGGCCGGGTCGATGTCAAGGACGCCGACCTCGGAGCCGAGGACGACGAGGCCGTCGTCGGTGACCCAGTAGCGGCCGGGGCGCAGACCGTTGCGGTCGAGGACCGCGCCGACCTGGGTGCCGTCGGTGAAGGTGACGCAGGCGGGGCCGTCCCAGGGCTCCATCATCGTGGAGTGGTACTGGTAGAACGCGCGGCGGGCCGGGTCCATGGAGGTGTGGTTCTCCCACGCCTCCGGGATCATCATCAGCACGCTGTGCGGCAGCGAGCGGCCGCCGAGGTGGAGCAGCTCCAGGACCTCGTCGAAGGAGGCGGAGTCGGAGGCGTCCGGGGTGCAGATCGGGAAGATGCGGTCCAGGGCGGCCTCGCCGAAGGCGGAGGTGGCCAGCTGGGACTCGCGGGCCTTCATCCAGTTCCGGTTGCCCTTGACCGTGTTGATCTCGCCGTTGTGCGCGACGAAGCGGTACGGGTGGGCGAGCGGCCAGGACGGGAAGGTGTTCGTCGAGAACCGGGAGTGGACCAGGGCGAGCGCCGAGGCGAAGCGGCGGTCGGAGAGGTCCGGGAAGAAGGGCTCCAGCTGGCCGGTGGTCAGCATGCCCTTGTAGACGATGGTGCGGGCGGAGAGCGAGGGGAAGTAGACCCCGGCCTCGCGCTCGGCGCGCTTGCGCAGGACGAACGCCTTGCGGTCCAGCTCGATGCCGGTGCTGCCGTTGCTGACGAACAGCTGGGAGAAGGCGGGCATCGTGGTGCGGGCCCCGTTGCCGAGCAGGTCGGGGGTGACCGGCACCTCGCGCCAGCCGAGGACCGTCAGGTTCTCCTCGGCGGCGATGGCCTCGATCTGTTCCACGGCGACGGCCTGTGCGGAGCCGTCGGCGGGGAGGAAGGCGATGCCGACGGCGTACGCGCCGGCTTCGGGGAGCTCGAATCCGGCGACTTCGCGCAGGAAGGCGTCCGGGACCTGGGACAGGATGCCGGCGCCGTCGCCGGAGTCCGGCTCGGAGCCGGTGGCGCCGCGGTGCTCGAGGTTCCGCAGGACGGTCAGGGCCTGCTCGACGAGTGTGTGGGTGGCCTCGCCGGTGAGGTTCGCCACGAATCCGACGCCGCAGGCGTCCTTCTCGTTGCGCGGGTCGTACATGCCCTGCTGGGCGGGGCGACCGTCCATGGGCGACCAGGCGGTGGTGCTGGGGCCGGTCGCGGAGTGCGTGGATGCGGAACGCATCGGCTCTCCCGTCGTCGTCGTGGCAAATGTGCTGGCCGAGGGACGACGTTGGCCCTCTGCGAAATTTCGTGCAGGTTACATGATGACTGCAATTCCGAGAAGCGGATATTGCGTTCCAGCATGCGGACACCGCACGAGGCCGAAAGAAGGGACCTTCGGTGGGCTGCGGAGGGTGGAGCGAGCTTGGAAGCTTTCCGCGAATACGGCTCGGGATGAAGGCCCCGGCGCGAAACGGGCATCTTTGCCCGACGCCCTGGTCTGATGCCCGGCGGCAACGGAAGTGAAACCACCGGATCCGGGACTACTTATGTTACGTCCTGCATAGTGTCTCACTCCCGGGCCTCTCAGCCTATGGCGCCGCCGATCCAGGTTCCCAGGACGTACGTCACACCGGCCGCGGCACCACCCAGGACAAGCTGGCGCATACCGCTGTACCACCAGGAGCGGGCCGTGACCCGGGCCACCACGGCGCCGCAGGCGAAGAGCCCGACGAGCGCCAGCAGCACGGCCGGCCACAGGGCGGTCGCCCCGAGCAGGTAGGGCAGTACGGGCAGCAGCGCGCCCAGCGCGAAGGAGCCGAAGGACGACGCGGCCGCCACCAGCGGCGAGGGCAGGTCGTCGGGGTCTATGCCGAGCTCCTCGCGGGCGTGGATCTCCAGCGCCTGCTCGGGGTCGCGGGACAGCTGCATGGCGACCTCGCGGGCCAGGGCGGGCTCGACCCCGCGCGAGACGTAGAGCTCGGCGAGCTCCTCCATCTCGTCGACCGGGTGCTTGCGCAGCTGCTGGCGCTCCACGTCGAGCTCGGCGAGGACCAGCTCGCGCTGCGAGGCGACGGAGGTGTATTCGCCGGCCGCCATCGAGAAGGCACCGGCGGCGAGACCGGCGAGACCGGTGATGACGATGGTCGCGGGGGCCCCCGCGCCGCCCGCCACACCGGTCATCAGCGCGAGGTTGGAGACGAGCCCGTCCATGGCGCCGAAGACCGCCGGGCGCAGCCAGCCGCCGTTGACGTCGCGGTGGGTGTGGTTGTCGCGGTGGGCGGTGTGCAGCGGCGCTTGGGTGTCGATGATGGACATGCGGCGTATCTCCCCTTTTCGCATGAGTGGGTACGCGAAAGCGACGCGCAGCCGTGCCCTCCCCGGGCACTCCCCTGAACACCTCGAAACTACGCACGATTTACGGCCGCCGCCAGCAAGGAAGGCCGTACTTACCTGGGCTTTCGCGGGTCGGCGACCGGGTGACGGGGGTGTTCGGGGGGTGTTTCGCGGCGAGCGACAAACCACATGGCGTGGCACAAATCCCCCAGGGGCTCATGATGGGTCCCACTCACGTGGGAGAGGCGCGCCATGGGGCTGATCGCATGCAATCCGCAAGTCCTCCTGGAGCGGGCCAGGGGCGCGCTGCTCGGCCTCGCGGTGGGTGACGCGCTGGGCGCTCCCGCGGAGAACATGAAGCCTTCGCAGATCCGGGCCCGCTGGGGCCGCATCGAGGGCTTCGTGTCGGAGGACCCGGCGGGGACGGACGACACGGAGTACGCCATCTTCTCCGGTCTGCTGCTGGCCCGCCACGGTTCGGCGCTGACCGTCGCGCACGTGGAACGGGCCTGGCACCACTGGATCGCCGACCTGGACGAGGGGCCGTTCCGCGGGGCGGGCTTCTCGGAGCGGGGCACGCTGGAGAACCTCCGCCGGGGTCTGGCCGCGCCCATCTCGGCGCAGCACCGGCACGCCTGGTCGGACGGGCTGGCGATGCGGGCGGCCCCCTTCGGGGTGTTCGCGGCGGGCCGCCCGGCGGAGGCGGCGCGGCTGGTCGCCATCGACGGCACGGTCAGCCATGACGGGGAGGGCATCTACGGCGGCCAGGCGGTGGCCGCCGGGGTCGCCGCCGCGATGGCGGGCGGCTCCCCCGCCTCCGTGGTCTCGGCGGCCCTGTCCGTCATCCCGTCCGACTCCTGGACGGCCCGCTCCCTGCGGCGCGCGGTCACCGCGGCCCCGCGCGGGGAGCGGGCGGTGCGCTCGGCGGTGGTCATCGGCGGTTACCCGTGGACNGACCTGGCCCCGGAGGCGGTGGGCCTGGCCTTCGGCGCGTTCGCCGCCTGCGGGGGCGACTTCCCGTCCTCGGTCCTCACGGCGGTCACCATGGGCCGCGACGCCGACACCACAGCGGCGGTGGCGGGCGCCCTGGCCGGCGCCCTGTCGGGCGCCGCCGCCATCCCCACCGCCTGGTCCTCGGCCATCGGCCCGGTCCGCGGCAGCTGCCTGCCGTCGATGCGCGGCTACCACGTCCTGGACATCGCGGACCTCCTCACCCCGGAATCCGAGCCCACCCGATGACCCCACCCCCCGCCCCACCCGACCCCACCGGGGAACACTCCCCCTGCCCCGCCCCGCCCGGGGCGGCCTCCCCCCCCCCCCCGCCTCTCCCTCTGTGTCGTCGG
>NZ_JZWV01000698.1 GCF_000966975.1 Streptomyces katrae
GCCCCGGGCCAGGACACGCCAGCACGGGGGCTTGGCGGAATTCTGGCGGGTCTGCCGCAGAGTGGCGGCGTCGGAGGCGTCCCTGTTCGCCAGCCCCGGGACCAGGACGGGCTTGCGCTTGCCGTCCTGGTCCCGGCGTTGCAGGTCCCCGGACGGCGCGCACTGGACGTCGAGGCCGAAGCTGCGGGAGGCGTCCTTGCTCCGATCACGGCCGCGGAGCCCCGTCAGCCCCGGGGCGAAGCTGCTCAGTAGCGGGGCGACATGGGACCCAGGCCCAGGGCCCGCAGGGTGTGTTCGGCCATCTGGAGGTGGCCGGCGGCGTTGGGGTGGGCCGGGTCGTCGAGCCAGGAGATGGGATCAGCGTCGCCGAAGTGCGCGCGCCAGTGGGCCTCGTGGTCGACCAGCAGGGCCCCGGTCTCCTCAGCGATCTCGCGTACGGCTTGTGCGTACGCCGGGAGCTCGCCACGGGCCTCGCGGCCGGCCACGCTGACCAACACCGGCGTGTGCAGGACGGTCTGGGTCTGTGCGCCCGACCGGTCGATGATCCGTCGCATGGCGTCGCGGAACTCCGGCAGCCCGGCCAGGCCGGCCCGCGCATCGTTGGTGCCGAGCGACAGGGAAAGGACGTCGGGCGCGAAGCGGCCGATGAGGTGGTCGTACGAACCGAGCACGTCCACGGCACGCCAGCCGGACACACCGCTGTTGACGACGATGTCGGTCAGCCGGTCCAGCTCCCACCTGATGCGTTCCTGCAGGTGCTCCACCCAGCCGCGTGCGCCGTGGGTGTGCAGTACGGCCTGGGTGATGCTGTCCCCGGCGGCCACCCACGTCATGGGCTGGGCAGACAGGCGGATCATTGCGTCCTCCTCGGTGGTCATGACTTTCCAAGATCACACACATAACGCACGCACCCGCCGCGACCTTCCCCGGCCGCCGGTCTCAAGGCGCCGGACCGTCCTTCAAGATCTCGCCGGTCAAGTCCGCGGCGTCTGCTCGTTGGTCTGGTCGTGCCATTGCCTGACGCGCAATGGGCGCGGATCGAGCCGTTGTTGCCCGACCGGACGACGCAAAGGGGTCGCCGGTGGCGGGATCAGCATGAGGTGCTACACGCCGGCGCGTCATTGCGAATCAGCCGGCGCTGAGGCGACGGTCGCCGTCCTTGTCGGCGGCCGTGGCAACGGCCTCCACCCGCAGCGGCATCCGGCCACCTGACCGGGGCCGGGCTGCTGATCCGCCCCGACGGAGAGCCGGAGTTCGGGTGGCTGTGGCTGAGCACCGTGGATGGCCTTGATGGACAACTGCGGTGCCCAGTTCTCGAAGTGCTCACATTCCGCGAAGACCCTGCGTCAGTTGGTGAGCGTTACGCAGGGCAGCCCGACGCTCTCACCGCCCCGGAAGCCTTCGGCGCACAGCCGGGTGCCGGCGGGAAAGTGGCGCTGGGGATAGACCTGGTCTCGGTAGGTGCGGAACTTGGCGACGTCTTCGACCTTGGTGTTGGCGCTCCAGTTGTTGGTGGTCCACACGCGTGCGGAGATCCGGTTCGGCTGGTTGGTGTTGGTGACCGACACCTCGACCCTGCCCAGGTAGGTTCCGGTGTCGTAGGTCTCGATGCAGACGGAGTGGTTGCACCACTTGCCGTCGGCCACTGCGGACGGCCCGGCCGTGAAAACTCCGCCGAAGGCTGCGGCGACCGTGGCCACACCCGTGATGATCTTTCGAAACGTGGTCATGACTGCATTAACGACCAGCTCGAGACCCTGTAACCGGCCGGGCCCTTCGAGGGATCCGTGCGGCCTACCTTCCGGCGATCGTCACGTCTTGGAGGGTGAGCTCCTTGCGGGGGGGCGCCGTCACCTTCACCGTTCGCGTGATCCGTTCCGGGCCGGGCGACCTCCTCCAGGTACCAGTGCCCACGTTGGCCATGGCATGGGTGTCCTTGTGGTACGTCACCGTCTCATCGCCGGGTGCAGCCGTGGGGCAGGCTCTCCTTCCCGTACCTGTAGGCCGGACCGCCGGAGCCGGTCCCAGGCGGGTCTCCGCACTGGAGCACCTTCAGCACCCGGTGGTCAGGCGGTGGCAGGTGATCCTGTCGAAGAGGTTCTCGGCTGCCAGGCAGGTGAAGGAGGTGACGGTGCGGAGGCGTTCTGCCCGTTCAGATCGAGCCCGATGTCACCCAGGTTGGTCTTGAGGGCCGCTTCACTGTGCTCGCGCAGGGAGGCGTGACGGGCGGTGTGCCCACGTCCTTCGCCCTCGGCAGGGTGCACAGAGGCAGCAGTGCTGAAGCCAGACGTCGGCTCCACACCGCTGTCAGCCGAGGGCAGCACGACCGTGCGGACGCCCTGCTGCCACAGCTGCTGACGTTCCTGCGGTTCATCATCCGCCACGGTCTCCCCCGGACCGTCAAAGCAGGTCTGGCCATCCAGGACCGCCCGGCCGGGCCACCAAGGCCACCACTGCCGCCCCTGCCCCAGGACGACACGCGGCAGCTGCGGACGATGCTCACCCGCCTCCTGGCCGGACCGCTGTCACCGGCAGTCACCCCGTCCGCCACCTGACACGACAGGCGGGGTTTCCGCTTCCGCGCTGAGAGGCCAGAGGCCGGCCCCTCAGCCCTGCCGGGGTGACGCCTGCTGGAAGCCGTCCGGTGGCCGGTCCACTTCGACAAACGCGCCTACGACCTTGGTGCCGAGCCGGTGGCGTCGGCGGCCCGGCGGCGGGTCTCGTCAAGGTGGATGTTGATGTAGCGGACGAGGATCAGCGGGTCCTGGGGGTCGCCGGCCTCGAAGGTGACGCGGCGCAGGAGGCCGACTCCGTCGAGCGCGACGCCCTCCCGGGCCAGGACGAAGACGAGAGCGAGGAAAGCGGACCGGGCGTTGCCGTCGTCGAAGGGATGGAAGAAGCAGACGTCGAGGTAGGCACGGGCGGCGCGGGCGGTCAGGCCGAGGGGACGGCCGGTGCCGGATGCGCTCTCGGCCAGGCAGGTGTCGAAGCGGGCAGCTGTGTCCGGTCCGATGCCGTAGCGCTCCCGGCCCCCTTTGGCGAAGGCGGGCGAGGCACGGAACGGAGGCGGTTGCGGCGTGCCCAGGACGTGCTGCTGCCATCTGCTGAGAAGTGCGTGGTCGAGTCGCGCTCCGCGTGCCGCGTCGGACCGGAGCATTTCCAGGGCGCTGAGGAGGCCTTCGGCCCGGGCCGGATCGATGGCACCGTCGAAGGCCCGGATGTCCTCCGCCGCACCGTCGCGGAGGGGCACAACCGGTCCGTCCGCACCGCTGTCCGGGATCTCGCCCCACGCCACGGACGCGCGGACCGCGAGCCAGTGCTGCACGTGGTCTTGAGCCGGGCTGTCCGCTCGGGTCTCGCCGTCCCCCGGCCGTAGGGAGAGCGCGAGCTGCTCCGCGACGTCGTCGACCACCACCGTGTCAGGACCGGTCCAGCTGCGGAACCTTCCCCCGATCGCCTTGTCGACCAGGCCCCGGGCGGTGTCCCGCGCGACTCCCCAGCGGTCGAGGAACCAGGTGAGCACTTGACGGCAATGACCGTGCCAGCCGCTGCCGCACCCGGTACGGTCGACGACCTGCAGGATCAGGTTGCGCGCCGCACGCTCCCACAGGATCCTCTGGTCTTCGACGGCACACAGGTCCAGCGGGTACGCCTCGAACCAGCCGGCGAGGGTCTCCAACCACTCCCGCCACTCACGCAGGGCCGCCTCGACACGGGCCAGTGTTTCTTCCGGCGTGGTGATCGAGTCCCGCGGGCAGCACCAGTTCCCCACCGGTCCGCCGTCGAAGTCACCCTCGTCGTGCGCCCAGCGCCACCCGACGGACCACCGGCCGTAGTGCTCGACCAGGGCGAACGACATGGCGTCCGCCCAGGACTCGGCCTCGCCACTGACCCAGGCAGCCATCGTGGGATCACCGAAACGAACGTCCGGGCGGGTGGGTACGCGCCGGGCCGGTCCGAGCGAACGCACCGTCCGCGCCACGGACGCGCCGTCGAAGGCTTGGCGGGCGGGGTCCACGTCGTCCCAGGTCAGGAAACGAGGGGCCAGGTCAACGATCACCGCGCAAGCCTGCCACGCTCATCCGGCTCCTCAAACTGGATTGACGACGGGCACCCTGCCGCCACCTCCGACGCACAACCCCGTCAGAGCTTCGGAGCCAGGCGATGGCGGTTGGGATGAGCGAGAAGCCTCGGAGAGGTAAGTTCCAGGGCCCGGTTGTCGCGTCCGGCGCTCATGTGGTTGAGCCAGCGTTCGTACCAGTCGAGGAAGTCGGTGGCGGAGGAGACGTTGGGGCCCCAGTATCCGTCGCCGTTTCCGACGAGGATGCGACCGGTGAGGGGACCGGTCACGCCGATGACACACAGGTCGGTGCAGCCCATCTCGATGATGTGGAGGAAGAGATCGCCTCCGTGGCCCCTGGGGTTTCTACCGTCGAAGCCGCGGGGTTTCCCCGGTTCCCCGCGCGGCTTCATGACCCGCAGGGAACATCGCT
This sequence comes from Streptomyces katrae, assembly GCF_000966975.1. Taxonomy (GTDB): domain Bacteria; phylum Actinomycetota; class Actinomycetes; order Streptomycetales; family Streptomycetaceae; genus Streptomyces; species Streptomyces katrae. The sequence goes on from NZ_JZWV01000698.1 coordinate 4,494, forward strand.
CCAGCGGCATGAGGCCGTAGAACGGGGCCGCCCCTGAGCCTCCGATCTGCGTGAGGAACTGCCGGTAGGCGTCGGGCAGGGCGATGTCCTGATCGGCCTCGAATGCGGCGACGCGCGCTTCCGCCAGCTTCGGACCGAGGCGAAACTCGTGTTTCTCTTCCCCGAAGGAGTGACTGCGCAGGGGTTGGAAGGGGATCGCGGCCAGCTTGCGACGCAGGCGGGGTATGCGGGGATCCATCGTGCTCTTCTCTCGTTCCGTCACCCTACAGGGGGCCGTGGTCAACTGGCCCGAAGGTCCCTGGCAGCCGGAGGAGCCTTGACCGCCCTCCTGGCCGCACTGCCGCCACGTGGTGGACCTCACCCACTGGTGAACCCGGCAGCAGCACCGCGCCCCGGCGGGCCTTCCAGGTGATCACCACCGAGCCGCCCCACGGCATCCCTAGGCCCTCTCCGATCCGCGCGGCGCATCAGCTGGGGATGTCAGCGGGTCCGGTGGGAACGCCCGGGTGGGCTGCTAGGCGGCGGGCTTCGGCCATGACCTCGGCATTGACCTGGTCCACGGCTCTGTCGCCGTCCTCGAGGAACGCGTAAAGCTCGTCGAGCTCGGCAAGCCGCTGTGTCAGGGGCAGCTCGTGCCCGTAGCGCTGATGAAGGCGGAAGGTGAGCTCCCAGGGCTTCAGCTCGCCGGAGAGCACGCGTCGTGCGAGCGCTCGCGCGACGGCTTCTTGGGCGGCCACGTCGGCGACTGGATGGAGGATGAGGCCGAGTTCGTCGAGCGCTGGGGGAAGCAGGTCGTAGACGTCGTAGCCCGCCTCGGCGCGGGTGCAGGCGGCAAGCATGCGAAGGCCGGGGGTGTCGAGTCCGGCGACGAGCGCGTCACAGGCGGCGTCGACGACCTCGCCGGCACTGATTTCCCCCGCACTCCAGAGGGCGGCATGGTCCTGTAGAGCGATTGCTGCTGCTTCGGTCGACGTCACTCGCCCATGATTGCCTCAGGGTGTGTCCCGGTCGAACAGGTTTCGTCGAAATCGCTGCTCAGCGGCCTGGTGCAGCAGGGCCGGTGCAGCGTCGGCGTAGCACATTGGTGCGCTGATGCGGTTCGGCCTTACGGTCGTAGCGGCGGCGGTGGTGTCGGCGGGGGCCAGCGAGCCAGGCCATGGCCATGATCCAGCGATGGCGGCCGAGCCGTGGGGAGGACTCGATTCCCTTGCGGGCGATGCGATGGGCCGGAGAAGGCGTACACCAGGCCGGCCCGCAGATGTCGGTCCGTGAGGAGGCCGAGGTCTGCCGGTGGCCTTAAGCCGAGAACTCCTTCAGCCGGTTGACCTCTGCCGCGTGTTCGCTGAGTCGATGCCCTGTACTGCCCGAGGTGTAGAGGACCGTGCCCACCACGGCCGTCGGGAGTGAGAGCAGCAGCAGGGCGAGGAGCCCCGCCCAGTCGCGTTCGGCGGTGCAACGGGTGCCCTCGGCGTCGGCGTAGCCCTCGTAGGGGCGGCCCCGGTCGGTCTCCTTCGTGTAGAACACGCGGGACTGGCACTTCGAATCGTCGCCTCCCGTCACAGAGTAGGGGAGCACCAACTGGGCGGCGATCCAGAGCCAGATGCCGGCGGAGGCGGCCAACAGACAGAACCCCCAGGCCTGCCTGCGCCGGGCGCGCCCACGGAATGCGTTGTCATACACCAGCGCTCTCACGCAGGGGACGGTAGCAGCCCGTTCGGCGGCATGCTGGTCGGAATCGGTTGCCCCGCGGATCGCAACGGTGTCGAACGTGCGCCCCTGGTGTGCTGGCGGTCGTTGAGCTCGCCCAGCGCGGCGGCGCTGCTCCGAGTCCGCCCGCACCTGGGCCGGGTGACTGCGGCGTGCCGGCGGTACGGGCTCCTCGGCTGCTTCCCGTGGGTACCGCGCGCTCCTCCGCCTGGCGGGTGACGATCTCGGCGGCGCCCTCGACGGCCATGCGGCCGGTTGGGGCGGCGATCCGCTTACCGCGGCGGCGCACAGGCGCGTTGACGCGGTCGTGGCGGTCGATGCGGAAATGGAACGGGCGCGGGGGGGGCCGGCCGTTGTTGACCTTGGGCCGGTAGAAGTCGTAGTGGACCGACCCCAGGCCTGACAGCACCGTGGACGGAGGTGTCACAAGAGCTGGGAAAGCACGCCGGCGACGACGGCGGACAGGGTGAGGACGGCGGCGAACGCGGCGGCGGCACGGGTCACCGCCGCGGGGTAGGTGGCGCCGTCCATGCGGGCCAGGACACCGGCGCAAGCGGCGGCCAGGAACGCCCATACCGCCACCAGACCAGCGGCGAGCAGTACGGCGACGAGTCGGGTCACGTCATCTCCTTCGAGAGGGGGGATGTTGACACGACCGACGTTCCCGCAAGCACTGTTCGCCGTGGTTCACGGCGGACGATGATGAACACCGGCGAACACGAGCGACCCGGGGGCCGGATGCCGTACGAGGACAACACCGCACTGGCCGAGCTGCGCCGCCGCCTGCGCGAGGAGAGGGCGCTGCAGGGGGTGACCGTGTCCCAGCTCGCCGTCCGGGCGAAGCTCGGCCGGACCACGGTCCACCAGGCCTTGCGGGCCGATGGTCTGGTCCCGTCCGAGGACACGGTGGTGGCGCTCGCCAAGGCCCTGCGGCTGTCGGCCGTGGAGCTTCTGGAGCTTCGGCAGCGCGCTGCCGTCTTCCTCATCCATACGGCCGCCGTCGATGGCGAGGCCGGCGCGCCACCTGTGCGTGCAGGGAAAACGCAGAGCCCATCCCCCGGCGCGGGGACCGCTGATGGCGGCCCGTACACGCCGGCGCCTCCTCCGGAGGGCGTCTCGGCCTCCACGGCCGACGGGGACGTGGGCAAGCCGATCCCCTCGTGGGACCCGCATGATCTGGAAGTCCACCCTGCGGGGATCACGGGCCGGGCCGGATCCCTCCCAGGGACACGGCGGGTGCTGTCCGGCTATGTGTCCCGTGCCCATGACCGCGTCCTGGCCGATGCCGTGACAGAGGTCCAGGAGGGGCGGAGCCGGATGCTGGTCCTGGTCGGCTCGTCCTCCACCGGCAAGACGCGGGCCTGCTGGGAGGCGGTGCAGCCGTTGGCCGTCCGCGGCTGGCGGCTGTGGCATCCCTACGACCCGACACGGGCCGAAGCGGCACTCGCCGACCTGGAACGCGTCGGGCCCCGGACGGTGGTGTGGCTCAACGAGGCGCAGCACTACCTCGACGGCCCTCCGGCGGGTGAGCGCATCGCGGCCGCTCTCCACGCCCTGCTCACCCAGCCCGCGCGCGGCCCGGTGCTGATCCTGGGCACGCTGTGGCCCGAGTACGCCCGTCGGTACATCGCGTTGCCCCGGCCGGGGGACCCGGATCCGCACAGCCGGGTCCGTGAACTGCTGGCCGGGCGGACCGTCAGCGTCCCCGACACCTTCGACCGGGAGGCGATCCGGGCGGCGACGGCGCTCGCTCACGACGGCGACCGGTTGCTCACGGACGCCCTCACGCGAGCCGGTGAACACGGCCGCCTGGCCCAAGACCTGGCCGGCGCACCCGAACTCCTGCGTCGTTACCAGCACGGCACCCCGGCCGGCCGGGCCCTGCTGGAGGCCGCGATGGACGCCCGCCGCTTCGGCGTAGGCCTTCACCTCCCCCAGGACTTCCTCACCGCGGCCGCCACCGACTACCTCACCGACCACGACTGGGAGCAGCTCCCCGACGACTGGGCCGAGGTCTCCTACACCGATCTGGCGGACCCCGTCCACGGCAAACAGGCGCCCCTGGGCCGTGTCAGTCCCCGGCCGGACAGGGCACGGCCGGGCGCGCCCGGGCCCTCGGCCGGTCCCGCCGGTCCCGCCGGTCACCTGTTCCGTCTCGCCGACTACCTCGAACACCACGGCAGGATCACCCGACAGCTGTCGTACCCACCTGCCTCCTTCTGGCGGGCCGCCCTCGCTCATCTCCCCCATCCCGAAACCCTCCTCGCCCTCGCCCGACGGGCCGAGGACCGGCTCCGCATGTGGTGGGCCCATCGTCTCCGCCTGCGGGCCGCCGAGTTGGGACAGGTCAGTGCCCTGACAGGTCAGTGCCCTGACGGAGCTGGCGGACATGCGGAGGTGGTGGGCCGACGACGAAGAGGGTGCCGCGGTGTTCTACCGTCGTGCGGCGGACGCCGGTGACACCAACGCGTTGATGAGCCTGGCCCGCATGCAGAAATGGGCCGGCGACCTGGAAGACGCCGAAGCCACGCTCCGAGAGGCCGCCGAAGCCGGTGGAACCGGGGCGTTGGCCACTCCGCTCCGGTTGCGGGAGCAGTTCGGTGACTGGGAGGGACTCGAAACCTTCTACCGGCATGCTCTCGAAGCCGGGAACCTCGAGGCGCTGGCGCACCTGGCGAAGCTTCGGCAGTGGGCCGGTGACCGGGAGGGGGCCGAGACCTTGTGCCGGCGGGCGGTGGAGGCCGGGAACCTCGACGCGCTGGCGCACCTGTCGGAGCTTCGGCAGCGGGCCGGCGACTGGTACGGCGCCGTGGAACTC
>NZ_JZWV01000699.1 GCF_000966975.1 Streptomyces katrae
GTACGGCGCCGTGGAACTCGCCCGGCAGGCCGCAGCCGCCGGGCGTCCGGGTGCGCTGAGGGAGCTGGCGGCACTGCGTGAACGGACCGGTGACCGTGAGGGCGCCGAGGCCATGCTCCGAGAGGCCGCCGACGCCGGGCACACCGAGGCGATGATGAAGCTGGCATTGCTGCGCAAGGCGGCCCATGACCTGGAGGGTGCCGAGGAATTCGCCCGACGGGCAGCCGCCGCGGGCAACGCACAGGGGCTGGCCTATCTGGCGTGGTCACAGGAGGACGCCGGCGACAAGCGGGGTGCCGAAGCCCTCGCCATGCGGGCCCACCGGGCCGGGCACCACGAAGTCCTCGCAAGGCTTGCGCATGCGCGGGAGCTTGCCGGGGACCGCACCGGTGCCGAGGCGGTCGCCCGGCAGGCTGCGGCCGCTGGGGAGCTCGATCCGCTCAACCATCTGGCGCTGGGGCGGGAGCAGGCCGGCGACAGGGAGAGTGCCGAGGCCTTCGCCCGTGAGGCCGTAGCCGCCGGAGACGGCGGCGAGACGCTGGACGGAGTGGCCGTGTTCCGCCGCCGTCACTCCGAAGAGGAAGCCATGGCCCTGGTCCGGGAAGCTGCCCGTGCCGGTAGCCACTACGCATTGGCCCGCCTGGCGAAACAACTCGAGGAGGCAGGAGACACCCAGGGCGCCGAAGCCCTGCACGTGGAGGAGGCCAATACCGGGTGCATACCGCGCCACGACAGCAAGAGGCGGTGGCCGTACGGACTCGACCCGGACGGCTCACCCACCCCTTGCTGGGGCTGACCCCCGTGGGCGGTCACGCACACCACCGCCCCTCCCTCCGGGTCCGGAGGCCGAAGGGGAGGCATCTAACGGTCCACTGCCCGTGCGACTCGGTCAGGAGGCGTGGCCGCGGCCGACCTACCGGGCCCCAGCGGCTCGGCCCGAGGCGAGCTCCGCCGCGACTGCGACGGCCCATTCGTCCCCGAAGCCGGGCTGGCCCGACTTTCGGCTCGCCCAGCGCGAGACGCCGGCGGAGCAGATGCGTCGGCGGGCGGGTGTCGTCCACGCCGCGCCACCGGTCGAGCCGGCCCGTGCCGCGCTCCGGTCCGCCTCGTACTCGGCTACGCCGGGCGGCGCGCAGGGGCAGATGGCCGAGCAGAACCAGCGTCCCGTACGCCACGCAGCGGGGGAGGTACGCCATGAGGTTGGACAGCGTGTCCCATGCGGTGCGCGCAGGGCTGGGGGCCAGCGTGTTCACGTCGGCGTCTGACTCGCCGGGGTGGGAGATGCCCGCGATGACCTGGAGTGGCAATGCCTTACCTTCCGCCCGGAGCCAACGGGACTTGGGCCGATTGATCACGCGTATCGATGAGGATTTCGTCGCCGTGCCAGACGTTTAATAGCCGGAAAGCTAGACGCGGGCCAACGGGGCCACTCTGTTCCACCCCGGTCGACGACGGCCTGCGGAAGCTCGGCCAGGCGCCGGTGCACCACGTACGCCCGGCTCGCCAGGACAGCATTCAGGCAGCTGTCCCAGGCCGGCCATTTGCGCGGCGCCCCATCGCACCCAGCCATACTGGACCAGCCAGTTGAGATCAGCTGAAGGGGGACGATGCCGATGTCGGCTTCGACACCATCGGAAGAACCGGTGATCGCATCGATCACCGGTTTCCAGTGGTCGAGTGAAGAGTCGGTGGCCTACGAGGCCGCAATCGAAGCGATCAACGGAGCGGTCGGCGCGTACACGGCGCGGATCCATGCCGAGCGCAGCAAGGCTGCGCCCGACGGGGAGTTGGTCGGGCTCTGGCGCGAGCGGCGTGGGGAGCTGGCCAAGGTCCGGGAGCAGCTCGACCCGGCCGACCACGAGCAGATCGCCGAGGTCCGCCGTCGTTACGCCGCTCTGACGCGTCAGTTGATGGAGGACTGATGACCGACCCCGAGGCTGCCCGGTACCTGTTACCGGAGGCTCAGAACAGAGGCAACTTCCTCGGCGAGATCGTCCCCGATCAGTTCGCCGGGCGCCTGCCGCAGCAGAAGCGGACGGTGGTGTTCCTGGTCGGCCAGCCCGGTGCCGGCAAGACCCGTGTGGGCCACATGCTCGCCAACGCCTTGAACAAGCGCGGCGGCTTCATCGACGTGGACAGCGACCTGTACAAGCCGTTCCACCCGGAGTACGCCCACCTGATGCAGCAGGATGACAAACTCATGGCGGCCTCCACGCGGGCGGACGGCCGCAGGTGGATGGCCCAGGCGCATGACTACGTGCGTGAGAACCGGTTGAACGCCGTCATCCAGGAGACCTCGCAAGACGGCGAGGCGGTGGCGGCGACGATGCGTGCCTACCGGGGAAGCGGCTTCCGTGTCGAGGTCGTGGCCATGGGGGTGTCCGAGGCCATGAGCAACCAGGGAATCGTCAACCGGTATCACGAGCAGGTCAAGGAGCGTGGCAGCGGCCGCCTGACGGTCCAGGCGAATGCCGAGCAGTCCTACAGCGGGATCCTCGAACTCGCCCGGCTCGTCGACGAGCATGCACTGGCCGATCACGTTTCGGTCTTCCGCAGAGGCGAGGGTGAACCCCGGTATTCCAATGTCCTCGACGACTTCGGGCAGTGGCAGCGGCAACCGGGCCTGGCGCAGGCGATAACGCAGGAGCGTTCCCGTCCGTGGACGGTTCCGGAGAGCGCTGACTTCCTCCAATCGCAGGGCAAGCTCCACCTGGAAATGGGGCCTGAGTGGGCGGATTCCCTGACCTGTATCAACCAGCTGGCCCGGCCGACGCTGCATCCTCTCCCTCTGCTGAGCGATCACGAGCTCTCCACGCAGGGAGCTCGTGCGGCGGTTGCCGTCCAGGCAGCTGAGCGGCAGACGGACGCGGGGCGGACGCCCCAGCCTTCCCTCGACGAGCGGCTGGCGCTGCTCGCCGAGCGCGGGGCATCGGCTGCTGACCTCGAGCGGGCGCGGCATTCCCTTGAGGAGGACCGGCTGTACGAGTCCGCGCGATCGGCGCAGGCTGCCGAACGGATCGCGGGGTTGCAGGTGGTCGTTTCCTCGCTCAGCGCCGAGCAGGAGCGTCGCCGGATGCTGCCGCCCTCGGTCCACAAGGCGGAGACTGCCGGCCGGAACCACCAGGCCGCGCTCGAAGCAGCCGTACAGCGCCCGGCTCAGGAGGCACCGCGCATCCGGCCGCCGGAGCATGAGGGCCCGTCGCGGCCCTTGTAGCCGCTGCGGTCTGCGGCGAGGGCTCGGATGACGTGATGGCGTTGAGCGAGGGCACTCGGCAGGACCAGTCGGCGCACGGGGCACCGCTGAACACAGGAGCATTGCCGACGGAGCCGGCCGCTCGACCTGGATGGTGATCGCCGCCCACACCCAGCTCCGCCTTGCCCGCCCCATGGCCACCGACCTCCGACGGCCATGGGAGAGACCGGCCGAACCGAACATGCTCACCCCCGCCCGCGTCCGACGCGGATTCAGGAACCTCCACACGAAGACCCCAGCACCCGGGTGAGCACCGAAACCCACCCGGCCCGGCCCCGGCCGAACCACTCGGATCGAAGAACCGCCATCTGGCACCACGCCACGACGTCGGCGGCGTTCACGCCACCGGCGAGGCCTATATCCCACCCGCCCATCACCAGAAGGGCACCAAACCCCGACGCAAGCGATGAGGTCCACCCCGCGGCGATGAACCGCAACTGGTCCAGTTGAATGGATGCATGAGAGAAAACCCGGGACTGAAGAGGGGTCCGTACGGCATACCGAAGGACATCGTCCTGCTGGCAACACCGAGCGGCTGGCGCCACAGCACCACCACCGTAGACGGCACGCTCATTTGTGGGCGGCTGACCAGAGTGCCCATCACGGCTACCGCCGAGCAGGCCAAGGAGGCCGCCGCCGCGCTGCTGGTGGAACTCGGACGCGAGTTCCACAGAACTGCCCTCGAAGTCACCTGGGAACCCGATCAGGTGCCCGGATCCTGCAGCGGCCGCATCCACCCAAGCCCTGAATCGGGAGCAAGCCGATAGCACGACCCATCGCGGATCATCACGCGGCAACCGCTCCTACCTGCGCAGCCGCGGCATCAAGGCAGTCATCCCCGAGAAGAAGGACCAGGCCGCCAACCGGAAGAAGGAGGGCGCAAAAGGCGGCCGGCCCGTCAGTCACGACGCCGGCCTCTACAAGGAACGGAACACCGTCGAGCGGCTGATCAACAAGCTAAAGGCCTGGCGCGGCATCGCCACCCGCCACGACAAGACCCCGGACAGCTACCTCGCCGGCCTCCACCTCCGCGCCGCGTGATCTGGATCGACGACCTCCTCAAAGACGCCGACTGATCACAACATCACACAGACCCTAGTGCTCTGACCGCATAGGTTCACCGGGTTGATGGGCAGGCACCGGATGTCGCGGGTTCTGTAGGTGTAGGGCTATGGCACGATGCGGCGATGATCACCTCGCCCATTCCGCCCGTCGTCGCCGCAGGCCACATGGCCAAAATGAAGCAGCCCGTGCTGGCTCTGCCCAGCGGTTTGGAGCTACGCCCTTGGGGTGTCAAAGACGCCGATGCTTTGGTAGCCGCTGCCCAGGAACCGGCCATTCGCCAGTGGAACCGGCTCGTCGTGACCTCGCGGGAGGAAGCGCGCAAGCGGATCGAGCGTATGCGCGAGCGTTGGGAGAACGAGCAGAGCGCGATATGGGCCATCGCCCGGCCCGATGGTGGTCAGGCGATGGGACTGATTGGCTGGGGTGACATCGACCTCAGTGGCGGTAGTGCTGAAATCGTGTACTGGATCCTGCCGGCAGGACGCGGGCGGGGCGCCGTGGTCGAGGCGGCGAAGCGCGTCAGTCAGTGGGCGTTCGACGACCTTGGGCTGCACCGGCTGCGGCTGTGCCATGCGGTAGCCAACGAGGCATCATGCCGAGTAGCGGCGAAGGCCGGCTACTCCCTCGAAGGCACGATGCGTAGCGCCCTGCTGCACGAAGACGGATGGCACGACGAGCATCTGCACGCCCTGGTGCACGGCGACATCTGATGCTGTGAGGGTGGTCAGGCTGCGGTTGGTAGTGGTCGGCCGCCCCAGCGGATTCCCTTCTCGCTGCGGATACGGGCGCGTTCGCGTCGTTGTGCTGCGAGGACGTCGGGGTGGCGGGTGTTCTTGTTGCGCCGGCGCAGGAGGCGTGCAGGGCCCCTGGTCTGGACGGTGTGGTTCGGATGGTGGGAGTTGGCCAGGGTGAACCGCCGCAGCGGTCCGAAGTGGGCCTCGATGGGGTTCGCCCAGGACGCGTAGGTCGGGGTGAAGCACAACTCGACCTTGTTCTTCGCCGCCCACCTGCGGAACTTCCAGTTCAGGTGGGCGGAGAGGTTGTCGAGGATCACGTAGACGGGTCCACCGTACGAGCGTGCGGTTCGGATCGGTCGCAGGGCGGCCCAGGTGTGGTCGATGCCCTTGCGCCGTCGGTTGATGCCCCACAGCTTGTCGTCGCCGACCAAGTAGCAGCCGTGGAAGTAGGTGATGCCGTGGGTGCGGCGGAACGTCGCCGCCAGCCGGTCTGGCTGACCCTGCCTCTTCCAGCAGGATCCGGCAGTGGGACGGATGCCGAGGGGGCCGAACTCGTCGAAGGCGAACGTGCGGTCCGGACGCTCGTTGACCGCGTACTCGATCCGGGCCAGCTTGGCGTCGAAAGCCGGATCTGGCGACTCCTTCCAGGTCTTGGTGCGCTGGAACGAGATCCCCCGGCGGGCCAGCAGACAGCGAGGGCCTCCCGGCCGATCCGGAGGGGCCGGGAGATGCTGCGCCGCAGGTGGTCGGCGAGTTTGCGGATCGACCAGCGGGTGAAGGACTTGCCCAACATGGTCGGCCGGGTGGTGGCCGTCTGGACGACGAAGTCCTCGTCGTAACGGTTCAGCAGGCGGGGACGGCCTCCCGCCCACTGAGGGTTGAGACATGCGAGCCCGATCTCGTTGAAGCGGTGGATCACGTCGCGGACGGTGTCCTCATCCGCCTGAACCAGCCGCGCGATCACCGGGACCGTACTGCCGCCGGCCGACGCCAGCATCATCGCCCGCCGAAACCGCACCGAGCTGGTACTGCCCCGCCGCACGATCTGCTGCAGCTTCTGCCCATCCTGCACGGTCAGCCCGCGGACCCCGACCGGCAACGCCATAACCGCCTCCCCTGCCAGCCGACGTCGTCACATCCGACCAGCACAACGAGCAACCCGGCGAACCTTCCCGGTCACAGCACTAGCACGGCCGCCCCGGCCTCCTTCGCAGTGGCCTAGCTGATACCTCCGGCCGATCTCGCGCAGGCTCTGCCACTCGCCGCGCCGGAAGGGCTGACGCGCTGGACGTCGGCCGTGCCGGCGACCAGCACGCCCCCGGGGTGATCGGACCGGGCTCGCCGGGAGTGCTGCGGATCAGGCAGAGGCACGCGGCGTAGGCGCCGTGGGCGGTGCGGGGGCGGCGGCTGCCCGGGGCGTCGCAGCAGTGGTCCTGCGGATCCGCTGCCGGGTTGGCCAAGCGGCTCCACGCGCGTGCTCTCGCCGATGGTCAGCCCGAAGTCGCGGGCAAGCTGACCTACGTCTTCGGCAGTGCGTACTGCGCGGAGTGCGGCGCCCTCTTCCGCGTCGATCACGCCATCGTGGCCCGCTGGGGCGGTTGACCTGCGACACGCCATGGACCAAACCCTGCGCCGCGCTGCCATCTGCTATGCGCCCGACAGCGGGGCGCGGCCGTCCAATCGCTGGTCAGGCTGGCGGGACTGAGTGGAGCGCCAAATGGCGAACAGGCCGAGGCCTACGCTGGTGACCGTGGTGAATGCCGTCGGCCCGGCCACGGTGCACGGCAACTGCCAAGGCCATGAAGGCGACGAGCACGATCAGGTCTGTTGTCCGGGAGCGAGGACACCCCGTGGGCGCGGAAGACGATGTAGCCGAGTTTCAGCAATGCCCGGTTGATTGACTTGCTCCAGACAACACGTGCATCCGCCGCTGGGGTTAGTGCGGAGCTTGACGGCGTGCTGGGCACGGTCAGGGTGCACGTGATGGACCAAAGCCTCGCCGCGAGGTTCGCAGCCCTGCGGACCGAGCCGCCAGTCAGTGCCGGCCGGGCGGTAGGCGGGCGGCCCGGTTCAGGAGTCGAGGTGGCAAAATGACGCGGTGTCCGACTCTCTCCGTGAACTGTGGCTGCGTGGCGTCGCCTTCAACGCGGCGGCCCCCGCCGACGTGCTGATACGCCTCCTGGACGAGGCGTCCGGTGAGGCCGGCTTGCTGATGTGCGAGGGCCGCGACCTGCCCGACGCCGTCATCGACGCGGCTCTGCGCCACCCGGTCGAGCGGATCCGTCGTGCCCTCGCTCGCAACCTCCACGTCGACCCCGCACGACTCGCTCCCTTGGCATCGGACCCATCAGGGCTCGTCCGTGCCTACCTCGCCGGCGGCTCCCGGCGCCCGCCCCGGTGGGTCCGGCCCCTGCCGGACGACATCCTCGTCACCTTTCTGACCGCCCAAGAAGGAGGCGAGGACGGCAAGGTCACCGAAAAGGAGATCGTCTGGGAGCTCTGGTCCTCCCGGCAGGTCCCTCCGTCTTTCCCTCGGGACGTGGCTGGTCACGATCACCCTGCGCTCCGCCTGTACGCCGCCTTCCAGTGGCGGTCGCTCACCGCTGCGCAGCGCACTGCCCTGCTTGACGACCCCGACCCCGCCGCGGGAAGCAGCCAGGAAGGGAAGTCGACAGCTGTACCCGGAGGCGGTGGAGGCCGAGCTGCCGCCCATCGGATCACGCCACGCGGTGTCCGTGCTCAGCACCTGTGCCCTGTCACCGCGGTCGTCGAGCGGTGCTTCGCGAACGACGAGGTGTATCCGCTGGCCGTGAACCGCCATACCCCGGCCGACGCCCTCGCCCGGCTCGTCCGCCACCCCGATGCGGAGATCCGCAGGCTCGTCGCCACCCGGCCCGACCTGGGACCGGAGGCGGAGGAGCTGAGGCAGGATCCGGACGAGGAGGTGCGGATGCGTGCCCGTCTCCAGCCCTCCATCCGTACCTGGGACGAATTCGAGGCGGTCCACAGGGTCGTCGGCCACGGCCCCGATTGCACCTGCCCGATCACGGAGCCGTCCACCGAGCCGTCGCCCGACTGGTACGCCACCTGCGCGGCATCCGAGGAACCGGTGCTCCGCCAAGTCGCGGCGAGCTGGCCCGGTCTGCCTGCTGAACTCGTCGACACACTGGCATCGGACGAAGACGAGAAGGTACGGATCCGACTGGCCTGCCACCACCCACTGGCCCCGCCGTATCTCCTCCTGGATGTCTTCGTGACCCGCCCGGCCCACCGCCCGCACCTGCTGACCCTGCCCGCCTTCCCCCGGGCCGGCCACACCCACCTCATCGGCCACCCGGACCCCCAGGTACGCGCCCTGGCCGCAGCCGACCCCACCCTAGCCGACCCCACCCTGCCCGAACCTCCTCTGGCGGACCCCGACGATGCAGTCCGCCGGGCAGCCGCGGCCAACCCGATCCTGACACCGGAGACCCTGGAAACCCTCCTCACCGACCTCGGCACCGCAGAGGGCGCCGCGGCCAACCCGTCCCTCCCCGTGCCCCGCATGCACACACTGCTCGACCACTGCCTGAACGGCGCCGCCACCCCGCCCACGGCAGCCGGACGCTGAGTGACGAGGCCCACGCGGCGACACGGGCATGGGGCAATGGCTGTCTGCCATCGGCTGACGCCAACACGCCGGGCCAGCGTCTCCGGCACTCATCAACATTCAGAACACCAGCAACGGGCAACTGATTCTGCGACTCGTCCACGAACGTTCTCGCTTCACACCTACGCAGCCACGCCCCCGTTCTACGACTGCTCACGCTCAGGCGGGACCAGATCGGTCCCCGTGCGGGTGCGCTTCGTCCTAGTGATGGCGGCTGTGTCGTTCTTGCCGTCGGCATGCTCGCCGACCGCTGCGTTCAGCGAGGTGGGGGTGTCGTCCCTGCCCAAGCCGGGCGGCGGGCCGACCCGTCCCCGCCGGACAACGAACGGTGCTGGCAGGGTGTTCGGCCATTTTCGGCGCTGGTCACATCAGCAGGTTCTACGGTGGATCACCCCGCACGTCAGGGGGACACGTGAGCGAGCCGACCGTGGGGATGGCGCCGCCGAACCCGGACGACTATGCGCAGAGTGGCTGGCTTCGCGATGGACCTGCGCCGCCGCACCGCTTGCGGCCAGCCCGCGCTGTGCGTGGTGGCTTCGGCCGCACCCCCGGCGTGCCCGCTGTCGGTTTCCGCAGTCAGGAGGCTCTGGGCCGGCAAGCGCCTGCCGTGTCTGGACTTCTTGATTGTTCTGGGTCGAACCCTGCTCACTCTTCCAGGATGGCCGCTCCGTGGGCCGCGATGATGTGCGGGTCAAACGGTGGCACAGTCGTTGGCCAGAAGTCGAAATCTCAAAGCCTCGCACTCGGCCCTTGGCATCCACCGCACTCCCCCCATGAAACGGTGGCACCGTCCTTGGATGCTCCCTCGGAAGTCGCCGTCCCGCGACGGCACACAGCCCCCAGCAGCCTCCGGCGCAGGGCTACACGTTGCTGCGCATCGCGGATGGTCATCCCGACACCGTGGGCCCGCTGGTGTTCTCTCCCGACGGCCGTCTGCTCACGATTGCCAATGACATCCAAACTGTGCGGCTGTGGGAACTGCCTAGCCTCCTGGGGAGGCAAGCCCCCAGGCCCGTGAAGAATGCGGTGCCGGATGCACGACGGCGGTGGACGTCGAGCCTGTTTCTTCTCCGAGAGGGGAGCAGGGACACGGGGGGGGGCGGCGTCGTGTTCTCCGCGGGAGGAGAAGAGATCCGCCCCTGCTCGGGAAGTTAACCGCTTCGGCGTCGAGGGCCTCCGGCTGGAAGCTGGACAGCCAAGGGCACGACAACCGGCCCCCGGAGGGCATCCTGGAGGCCAACGGATCAAGAGCCGGTTGAAGACATCGTGTTCAACGACTGTACGTATCCTTACGATTAGCTCCACGATCGGTCTGATAAGTACATGAATCGGAGATGGCCACTTGATGCGCATCGTAATGCAGCCGGCACGCCGGTCCGAGAAGGTCGTCAGGAAGCACTACGAGGACACGATCGCCAGCTCCGTCGACTTCCAGGCCCACGCCCATTTGCTCGAGCCCGGTGTCGTGGACCAGCTCAAGCAGCTGTTCCCCGAGGGACGTGCCCAGATGTGGGGCATCGTCCCCGGAAAGAAGAACGTCAACGTCGCGCAGGTCAAGAAGATGAGCCCGGGCGACTGGGTGTTCTTCACCGGTGACAAGAAGGCCTACTTCGGCGGCACCATAGCCCTCATGTGGCGCAGTCCCGCGCTGGCGACCAAGCTGTGGGACACCAACGACGACGGCCAGACCTGGGAGTACATGTACGCCCTGTCCGGCACCCGCGGGTTTGACATCCCCATCACTGAGATCCGCGAGCTCCTGGGCTGGAACCCGAAGCGCAACATCATGGGCATAACCGTCCTCGGCGAGGACGACAGCGACACCCTCCAGAACTTTCTCACGCTGGATCCGGCCCCCGCCGCCGTCCTGGCGGACGATCCTGGCCAGGACGAGGAGGCGGTCGCCGCCTACGACGGGGAACTCGAGCGCAAGGCCATCCGTGCTCAGCGCGGCGAACAGGCCGCCCTCAAGCGCCGCCTCCTGCCCGGTCCCACCGGCGAGTGCGCGCTGTGCGGACGGATACTGCCCGGCACGCTCCTGATCGGGGCACACATCAAGAAGCGTGCCATGTGCACCGACGAAGAGAAGCGCGACCTGGCCAACATCGCCATGCTCGCCTGCACGCTGGGCTGCGACTCCCTCTACGAACACGGCTACATCACCATCGCCGAGAACGGCACCATCCAGGCCAGTCCCCTCGCCGCGGACATCCCCGAGATAGACACCCACATCCACACCCGGCTCGCTGGCCGGACGGTCACCTGGTGGAACCCGAAGCGGGAGCCCTACTTCCGCTGGCACCGCACGCACACCTTCAAGCAGGCGCCGTCAGCGTGAGTGCCGGACACGCACCGCCGACCCCGCCCAGCGTCAGCAGGCCGCTGAGATGCTCGGACGCTACGCCACCGTCTTCGGCCTGGCCGAGGAGGACGCCGCCTGACCGACGCACCACCACTCGAACCAGCCCCCGCCCCGCCGGGGGAATCGTTGTGGCGGAGCTCAGGCCGCCCGCAGCATCGAACGCCGCTACCGGCACACCATCAACTACCGGACCCACCTCGCGGCCGGCCACCGCTACGGGTCTACCGCATCCGCCTGACGCCCGGAGAGGACCCCGCCGCGTACTGGGACAGGTACAAGCCCTACCGCGGCGAGGAACTGCAGCAGCGCCCGTCCGCTAATCGCTCCACCTGGACCGGCCTGCCCGGGGAAAGATCCGCCGCGTCCACCCCGTAGTGCTGTGGCCCCAACTTTGCAGGCGCCGCGCGGTGCCACTGCCCGGCCCCCTGAAGACCATCCCCGAGGGTTCGGGGAGCAGTTGACTCCACCACCTCTGATGCCAACGGCATGGGGACCATCCCCGCGGGTGCGGGGAGCAGCTGTGTGACGGTCTGCTGAAAGATCGCGATCGGGGACCATCCCCGCGGGTGCGGGGAGCAGGCCGCGGGCTCCAGCACCTCGATGACGGCCTC
>NZ_JZWV01000700.1 GCF_000966975.1 Streptomyces katrae
TGCGGTGGGGGCGGCCCGCCCGTAGCCGGGCCGGGCTGCCGTGGGGCCGGGCGGCGCTTACTTCTTGCCGCCGCCGAGGACCGAGCCCAGCAGGTCGCCGAGGCCTCCGCCGCCCTCCGCGGGTGCCCCGGCGGCGGGTGCGCCCTTGCCGCCGGCGCGCTTGGCGAGGACGGCCAGCACGACCGGGATCAGCATCTCGACGACCCGGGACACGGTCGGGGCCGGGATGCCCGTCTTCTTCGAGACCGCCTCGGCCACCGGCTTGCCGACCTTGCCGAGCACCCCGGCCATCATCCCGCCGCCGAGCAGCCCGCCGAGGCCGCCGCCGAGGGTGGCCACGCCCTGGAGGGGCGGCTGGGACACCTCGGCGAAGGCCTGGCGGACCTCGTCGTCGCCGCCCTCGGCCTGTTCCTGGAGGCTGCCGGACATCGCGCCGACCGTGTGCGCGACGGTCTCGCGGGCGCCGTCGGCATCGGTGCCGAGCAGGCCGGCGATCTCCTGCAGCCTGTCGTCGCCGAGCTCGTGGATCACGTCGTCCTGGAAGGAAGATTCACTCATGCCTGGAACGCTACGTGTGACCGGATTTATCGGCATCTCAGAGCGACCTCCGGACCACCGTCGGTAATGGAAAGGTAAAGCTGTGATTCCGCATGCAACCCTTCGCGCCCGACGTGGGTCGTATGGTGCGTCGGGACTTCCGGGAGGGGATCTGGGGGGATCGGGAAGTCCGACGAGGGAGGGGTAACCGTGAGGGGGTCCGGCCGTGAGGCCGGACCCCCTTTCGTTCGTCCACAGGGTCCGCGGCCTGTCGGCGCCGGACGGTAGCTTCGGTGCCATGGCGAACAACGCGGTGGTGCAACTGGCGGTGGTCGAGGGGGTGCTGGAGCGCATCACCTACGCCAACGAGGAGAGCGGCTACACGGTCGCCCGGGTCGACACGGGCCGGGGCGCGGGCGATCTGCTGACCGTCGTCGGCTCGCTGCTGGGCGCGCAGCCGGGCGAGTCCCTGCGGATGGAGGGCCGTTGGGGTTCGCACCCGCAGTACGGGAGGCAGTTCAGCGTCGAGAACTATTCGACGGTCCTGCCCGCCACCATCCAGGGCATCCGGCGCTACCTGGGCTCCGGCCTGATCAAGGGCATCGGTCCGAGGATCGCCGACCGGATCGTGGAGCACTTCGGCCTCGACACCCTCGACGTCATCGAGACCGAGCCGAAGCGGCTGATCGAGGTGCCGGGCCTGGGCCCCAAGCGGACGAAGCTGATCGGCGCCGCCTGGGAGGAGCAGAAGGCCATCAAGGAGGTCATGGTCTTCCTCCAGGGCGTCGGGGTCTCCACCTCCATCGCCGTCCGCATCTACAAGAAGTACGGGGACGCCTCCATCTCGGTGGTGAAGAACCATCCCTACCGGCTCGCCGCCGACGTCTGGGGCATCGGTTTCCTGACCGCCGACCGCATCGCCCAGGCCGTCGGCATCCCCCACGACAGCCCCGAGCGGGTCAAGGCCGGCCTCCAGTACGCCCTGTCCCAGTCCGCCGACCAGGGCCACTGCTTCCTTCCCCAGGAGAGGCTCATCTCCGACGGGGTGAAGCTGCTCCAGGTGGACACGGGGCTGGTCATCGAATGCCTCGCCGAGCTCGCCGCCGACCCGGAAGGGGTCGTACGGGAGTCCGTGCCAGACCCCCAGGGTGGCCCGGACCCCCTCACCGCCGTCTACCTGGTCCCCTTCCACCGGGCCGAGCTGTCCCTGGCGGGCCAGGTCCGCCGTCTGCTGAACGCCGAGGAGGACCGGATGCCCGGCTTCCGGGACGTGGACTGGGAGAAGGCCCTGGGCTGGCTCGCGAAGCGGACCGGGGCCGCCCTCGCCCCCGAGCAGCGGGACGCCGTGCGCCTCGCGCTGACCCGCCGGGTCGCCGTCCTCACCGGCGGGCCGGGCTGCGGGAAGTCCTTCACGGTGCGCTCCATCGTGGAGCTGGCCCGGGCCAAGAAGGCGAAGGTGGTGCTCGCCGCCCCCACCGGCCGGGCGGCGAAGCGGCTCTCCGAGCTCACCGGGGCCGAGGCCTCCACCGTGCACCGGCTGCTGGAGCTCAAACCCGGCGGGGACGCCGCGTACGACCGGGACCGGCCGCTGGACGCCGACCTGGTCGTGGTCGACGAGGCCTCGATGCTGGACCTGCTGCTCGCCAACAAGCTGGTCAAGGCGGTGGCCCCGGGGGCGCACCTGCTGCTGGTCGGCGATGTGGACCAGCTGCCCTCGGTCGGGGCGGGCGAGGTGCTGCGGGACCTCCTCGCCGAGGGCGGGCCGGTGCCCGCCGTCCGGCTCACCCGGATCTTCCGGCAGGCCCAGCAGTCGGGCGTGGTCACCAACGCCCACCGCATCAACACGGGGGTGCCGCCCATCACCGACGGCCTGCCGGACTTCTTCCTCTTCCCGGAGGAGGACACCGAGGCGGCCGGGGTGCTCGCGGTGGACGTCGCGGCCCGCCGGATCCCCGCCAGATTCGGGCTCGACCCGCGCCGCGACATCCAGGTGCTGGCGCCGATGCACCGGGGCCCGGCCGGCGCGGGCAACCTCAACGGGCTGCTCCAGCAGGCCATCACCCCGGCCAGGCCGAACCTGCCCGAGAAGCGGTTCGGAGGCAGGGTCTTCCGGGTTGGTGACAAAGTCACCCAAATCAGGAACAACTATGAGAAGGGAGCCAATGGCGTCTTCAACGGCACCGTCGGTGTGGTGACCGCTATCGATCCGGACGAGCAGCGCTTGACGGTCCGTACGGAGGAGGATGAGGAGGTGGGGTACGAGTTCGCCGAGCTGGACGAGCTGGCGCACGCCTACGCCGTCACCATCCACCGCTCCCAGGGGAGTGAATATCCGGCGGTCGTGATCCCGGTCACGACCGGGGCTTGGATGATGCTCCAGCGAAACCTGCTCTACACGGCCGTGACCAGGGCGAAGAAACTCGTCGTCCTCGTAGGGTCCCGCAAGGCCCTCGGGCAGGCGGTCCGTACGGTTTCCGCAGGCAGGAGGTTCACGGCGGTCGCCGCGAGGCTCGCCGGACGATACCGGTGGGAAACATCACCTAGATGATCGATCATTTGGGTTCCCACAGGCCCCGCGGGCAAGGCAGGATGTGCAGGTTGACGGCACTCAGTGCCGTCAAAAAGACCAAAGGCCGACCCCGAGTGCACTCTCCTGCGCCAAATGGGGGAAGGTAGAGGCAGTCAGGGCACCTCGAAGAAGAGGCACTACGTCGGTGAGGGATGACGTGAGCGACAACTCTGTAGTACTCCGGTACGCGGACGGCGAATACACCTACCCGGTGATCGAGAGCACCGTCGGTGACCAGGGCTTCGACATCGCGAAGCTGAGGGCCCAGACCGGGCTCGTCACGCTGGACAGCGGCTACGGCAACACCGCCGCCTACAAATCCGCGATTACCTACCTCGACGGTGAGCAGGGCATCCTGCGCTACCGCGGTTACCCGATCGAGCAGCTGGCGGAGCGCTCGACCTTCATCGAGGTCGCCTACCTTCTGATCAACGGTGAGCTGCCGACGGTCGACGAGCTCGCGTTGTTCCGCAACGAGATCACCCAGCACACCCTGCTGCACGAGGACGTCAAGCGGTTCTACGACGGCTTCCCGCGCGACGCCCACCCGATGGCCATGCTGTCCTCGGTCGTCAGCGCGCTGTCCACCTTCTACCAGGACAGCCACAACCCCTTCGACGAGAAGCAGCGCAACCTCTCGACGATCCGCCTGCTGGCCAAGCTCCCGACGATCGCGGCCTACGCGTACAAGAAGTCGGTCGGCCACCCGGTGGTCTACCCGCGTAACGACCTCGGTTACGTCGAGAACTTCCTGCGCATGACCTTCTCCGTGCCGGCCCAGGAGTACGAGCTCGACCCGGTCGTGGTCTCGGCGCTCGACAAGCTCCTGATCCTGCACGCGGACCACGAGCAGAACTGCTCGACCTCCACCGTGCGCCTGGTCGGTTCCTCGCAGGCGAACATGTTCGCCTCGATCTCCGCCGGCATCTCGGCCCTGTGGGGTCCGCTGCACGGTGGCGCCAACCAGTCCGTCCTGGAGATGCTCGAGGGCATCAAGAAGGACGGCGGCGACGTCGACGCCTTCATCCGCAAGGTGAAGAACAAGGAGGACGGCGTCCGCCTGATGGGCTTCGGCCACCGCGTCTACAAGAGCTTCGACCCCCGGGCGAAGATCATCAAGGCCGCGGCGCACGACGTCCTCTCGGCGCTCGGCAAGAGCGACGAGCTGCTGGACATCGCGCTCAAGCTGGAGGAGCACGCGCTCGCCGACGAGTACTTCGTCTCGCGCAACCTCTACCCGAACGTGGACTTCTACACCGGTCTGATCTACCGGGCCATGGGCTTCCCGACCGAGATGTTCACCGTGCTGTTCGCGCTCGGCCGCCTGCCCGGCTGGATCGCCCAGTGGCACGAGATGATCAAGGAGCCCGGCTCCCGCATCGGCCGCCCGCGCCAGATCTACACCGGCGAGGTCCTGCGCGACTTCGTCCCGGTCGAGGCCCGCTGAAGCTGAGCCCCCAGGGCCCGGAGACGCGAAAAGCGCCCCGCCGTCGATCCCCCCACGGGTCGACGGACGGGGCGCTTCCCTTTCCCCGGCAGCGGATTCCCCCCACGGGACCCGCGCCGGGGCGTCGGTGTGTTGCCGGGACCCGTTCGGGTCGGGAGGGCCGCTCAAAGCTTCCCGAGGGCACGCGTCCCGGCCGGCGAATGCCGCGGACGTCCCCCAAGACCTCCGTGAAACATCCCCCAAGATGTTTCTGGCATCGCCCCATTAGACCCGGGACGACCCCGGATGGTTACGTTGTCATCACTGTGATCTGCGTCTCCAGTGAAGGAGATGTGGAGGCCCGGGGAAGGAGATCTTCCGCCGGGCCCGCCGGTCCCGCCCGGGCGGGACCTAGCGGAACGAGCGCAGGCGCAGGCTGTTGGTCACCACGAAGACCGACGAGAAGGCCATCGCGGCCCCCGCGATCATCGGGTTGAGCAGTCCGGCCGCCGCCAGCGGCAGCGCCGCCACGTTGTATCCGAAGGCCCAGAACAGGTTGCCCTTGATGGTGGCCAGCGTCCGGCGGGAGAGCCGGATGGCGTCGGCCGCCACCCGCAGGTCACCCCGTACGAGGGTCAGGTCGCCGGCCTCGATGGCGGCGTCGGTGCCGGTGCCCATGGCCAGCCCCAGGTCGGCCCGGGCGAGGGCGGCGGCGTCGTTGACCCCGTCGCCCACCATGGCGACGGTGCGGCCCTCGGCCTGGAGCCGGCGGACCACGTCCACCTTGTCCTGCGGGAGCACCTCGGCGATCACCTCCTCGATGCCCACCTCGCGGGCCACCGTCTCGGCCACCGCCCTGTTGTCCCCGGTCAGCAGGACCGGGGTGAGCCCGAGCGCCCGCAGCCGGGCCACGGCCTCGGCGCTGGTCGGCTTCACGGCGTCGGCCACGGTCAGCAGCCCGCGCGCCTCGCCGTCCCAGGCGACCAGCACCGCCGTGCTGCCGGTGGCCTCGGCCTCCGCCGCGGCTCCGGCGAGGGCGGCGGGCAGGGCGATGCCCCGCTCGGCCAGCAGCCGTTCGCGCCCCACCAGGACGGAGCGGCCCTCGACCACGCCCTGGACGCCCAGTCCCGCGAGGTTTTCGAAGGACCGCGGTGCCTCGAAGGACTCCGGGACCGGCAGGCCGCCCGCGGCCCCGGCCGCCTCGGCGGCTCCGGCGGCCACGGCCCGGGCGATGGGGTGCTCGGAGGCGTGCTCCAGGGCTCCGGCGAGCCGCAGCAGCTCCTTCTCGTCCACCCCCTCGGCGGGGTGCACCCCGGAGAGGGTCATCCGGCCGGTGGTCACCGTGCCGGTCTTGTCCAAGACGACGGTGTCGACCCGGCGGGTGGACTCCAGCACCTCCGGGCCCTTGATCAGGATGCCGAGCTGGGCGCCCCGGCCGGTGCCGACCATCAGGGCCGTCGGGGTGGCCAGGCCCAGGGCGCAGGGGCAGGCGATGATCAGGACGGCCACGGCGGCGGTGAAGGCCGCGGTGGTGTCGTCGGTGAGCAGCAGCCAGGTGACCCAGGTGCCGAGCGCGAGCAGCAGGACGACGGGCACGAAGACCGCGGAGATCCGGTCGGCGAGGCGCTGCACCTCGGCCTTGCCGTTCTGCGCCTCCTCGACCATCGCGGCCATCCGGGCGAGCTGGGTGTCGGCCCCGATCCGGGTGGCCTCCACGACGAGCCGGCCGGAGGCGTTGACGGTGGCGCCGGTGACCGGATCCCCGACGGTGACGTCGACCGGGACGGACTCGCCGGTCAGCATCGAGGCGTCCACGGCGGAGGATCCCTCGACCACCCTGCCGTCGGTGGCGATCTTCTCCCCGGGCCGGACGACGAACCGGTCGCCCGCGGCGAGGGCGCCCACCGGGATCCGGACCTCCAGGCCGCCCCGCAGCACGGTCACGTCCTTGGCGCCCAGCTCCAGCAGCGCCCGCAGGGCCGCGCCCGCCTTCCGCTTGGAGCGGGCCTCCAGATAGCGGCCGAGCAGGATGAAGGTGACGACGCCCGCCGCGACCTCCAGGTAGAGGGCGGAGGAACCGTCGGCGCGCCGGACGGTCAGGTCGAAGCCGTGCCGCATGCCGGTCATGCCGGCGTGCCCGAAGAACAGGGCCCACAGGGACCAGGCGTAGGCGGCCAGTGTGCCGACCGAGACCAGGGTGTCCATGGTCGCGGCGCCGTGCCGGGCGTTGGTCCAGGCGGCCCGGTGGAAGGGCAGGGCGCCCCAGACCGCGACGGGTGAGGCCAGGGTCAGGCAGAGCCACTGCCAGTTGTCGAACTGCAGGGCGGGCACCATCGAGAGCAGGACGACGGGCAGGGCCAGGGCGGCGGACACCAGCAGCCGCTGCCGCAGCGCGTCGAGCACGGGGTCGGCCTCGGCTGCCGCCGGCCGGGGCCCGGGTTCGTCCCGCTCGGGCTCGGGCGGCGGGGGCTCCTCGGCCGTGTACCCGGTCCTGACCACCGTGTCGATCAGGTCGGCCACCCGGACGTCGCCGCCGTAGGAGACGCGCGCCTTCTCGGTGGCGTAGTTCACCGTGGCGCTGACCCCGTCCATCCGGTTCAGCTTCTTCTCGATGCGGGCCGCGCAGGAGGCGCAGGTCATTCCGCCGATGGTCAGCTCGACCTCGGCTATGGGCCCCTCGTGCACTGTGCTGCTGCTCATGTCCCGCTCCGGGGGAAGGGCCGGGCCGCACGGTCCAGTCGGGGGCTGGCGGGTACGGCCCGGCGGGGTACTGCGGAAGGAAGGGGGCTGAGGCGGGCCTCAGACCTGGCCGGCGAGCTCGTAGCCGGCCTCGTCCACGGCGGCGCGCACGTCGGCCTCGGCGAGCGGGGCGGCGGACACCACGGTCAGCTCGGCGGTCACGGCGCCCTCGCAGTGCCCGCAGGTCATTCCGGTGACCTTGTACACGGTTTCCGTCACGGCGGTCATGTCGTTCTCCTATCGGGGGTGTCTCTTCCTACCCCAGACTATACCCCTAGGGGGTATCAACCCGGTATCCGGCGGGTGTCCGGTGGGTCGTCGGCGGGTCTCCGGTGAGAGTCGACCGGTTCTGCGGTGGACGAGTCGGCCGGCGAAGACCGGCGAGGTGATCGACGTGCTCAGCCGGCTCGGCCTCGCCGTGCTGATCTTCCCGGCGGGTCACGAGACCCGGTTCGGCCAAGTCAAGGGTGACACCATCGCCCGCTCGACGGGGGCCTGGCCGGCCTCCCGCGTGCTCGGGCTCGCCGTCGGTACCCTCCTCAGCCGCGCGGCCGGGGCGCTGCCGCGCCCGGGAGCGCGGCAGCCGAACGGGCGGGGGCTCCGGAGTCCTGGTGAGGGAGCGGGTTCACTCCTCGCGCCGTCCCCGGTTGCCCGGGCGGCGGGCCACCCAGGCCCGGATGGTGTCGGCGTACCAGTAGGGCTTGCCGCTCTCCACGTGGTCGGGGGCGGGGAGCAGGCCGTGCTTCCGGTAGGAGCGCACGGTGTCCGGCTGCACCCGGATATGGGCGGCGATCTCCTTGTAGGACCACAGCTGTCGGTCGCTCATCCACGACACCTCCTCGGTCCGCGCCCCGGGGCCGGCCGGGAGGCCGTCGGGGAAGCCGGCGCGCGGACACTGACGATCACTCGCTTTGTGCCCGGAGAACGACGCTCCGTGAGGGCAGGGGAGGGGCTGTGGACCGCCTGTGACGGAAAACCCGCGTAATCCGGATATGCGTGACAAGGGCGCGACTCCTGTGACGGACGCGGCACAGGAGTCGTCCGGTGAATCCGGGACCCCGGCGGCGGTTCAGCGGTAGAGCTCCGGCCGCTCCACCAGCCGCACCTCGGTCCGTACGCCGCTGCGCCCGGCCGCCAGTCCGGCCTCCGAGACGGCGGCGGCCGCGTACCCGTCCCAGGCGTCCGGGCCGTCCACCCGTCCCCGCGCCGCCGCGGCCACCCAGCGCCGCACCTGGCGGTCGTAGGCATCGGCGAACCGGGTGGTGAAGTCCTGGGCGATCTCCCCGCCCCACCGGCCGGCCGACTCCACCACCATCGCGTGGCCGTCGCCGATGCGGGCGCTGCCGGACTCCCCGACCGCCTCGCAGCGCACCTGGTAGCCGAACCCGCAGTTCACGAAGATCTCCACGTCCACGATCGCCCCGCCCGAGGTCTCCAGCAGCACCAGGCGCGGGTCGCTCAGCCCCTCGGGCGCGGCCGAGGACGGCCTCGGCGACAGCACGGTCACGGCCGTCACCTCCTGGCCCAGCAGCCAGCGGGCCGCGTCCACCTCGTGCACCACGGAGTCGCTGATCAGCATGTCGCTGGTGAAGAACGAAGGCGAGGAGGCGTTGCGGTGACGGCAGTGCAGGAAGAGCGGCCGCCCGATCCCGCCCGCGTCCAGCAACTCCTTGAGCCGCTCGTACTCGGCGTCGAACCGCCGCATGAACCCCACCTGCACCAGCCGCCGGCCCACCCGCCGTTCGGCCTCCAGCACCCGCAGCGCCCCCTCCGGATCCGGGGTCAGCGGCTTCTCGCAGAGCACCGGCAACTCCCGTTCCAGGGCGTGCAGAATCGCTTCCTCATGGGCGGGCCCGGGCGAGGCGATCAGTACGGCGTCCACCCCGGGGGCCGCTGTCGCCGCCGCCGGATCGGTGAACGCCGCCGCGCCCTCGACCCCCGCCGCGACCGCCTTGGCCCGGTCCCCGTCCGGATCGGCGACGGCATCGGCGACGGCCACCACCCGCGCCCCGCCGACCGTGTCGCCGATGCGCCGCACGTGGTCGGCGCCCATCTTCCCGGTGCCGATGACGGCGATGCCGAGCGTGTTCATGCGTGTCTTCCTCCGGATCGGCGGGGATCAGCGGGCGCCACAGGAGCGCAGGTAGGCGCGGGTGCGCCGGGCGATGGGCAGGGGGCGGTCCGGCGGGCAGGGGTACATGTCCTGCTCCACGATCGCGAACAGCTCCACCCCGAGCCGCTGGGCCGCCGCCAGGACGGGCTCCAGCGCGGGCACCCCCGACGGCGGCTCGCACATCACCCCGCGCTCCACGGCCGGCCCGAACGGGACGCCACCGGCCACCACTTCGGCGAGGATCCGCGGATCCACCTGCTTGAGGTGGAGGTAGCCGATCCGCTCGCCGAACGTCTCGATCGCCTCCACGCTGTCCCCGCCGCAGTACGCGTAGTGCCCGGTGTCCAGGCACAGCGACACCAGCTCCGGATCGGTGGCGTCCAGGAACCGGGCCACGTTCTCCGGGGTGTCCACATGGGTGTCCGCGTGCGGGTGGACCACGATCCGCAGCCCGTACCGCTCCCGCACCTCCCGGCCCAGGCGCTCGGTCTGGGTGGTGAGTTCACGCCATTGAGCGGGGGTGAGGACCGGGTCCTCCAGCATTCCGCCGGTCTTGTCGTCCCGCCAGAAGGAGGGGATGACCACCAGGTGCTCCGCGCCCATGTCCCGGGTGAGCGCGGCGATCCGCGACACGTGCGCCCAGGTCTCCTCCCAGACGGCGGGACCGTGATGGAGTCCGGTGAAGACGGTGCCGGCGGACACCCGCAGCCCCCGCTTCGCGGTCTCGTCGGCGAGCCGGGCCGGATCGGTGGGCAGGTAGCCGTAGGGGCCGAGTTCGATCCACTCGTACCCGGCACCGACCACCTCGTCGAGGAAGCGGTCCCACGGGACCTGGAGCGGATCCTCCGGGAACCAGACACCCCAGGAGTCCGGAGCCGAACCGACACGGATACGGGTCAACGCGGGCGGGGAGGAGGTCATGACGGCCACCTTAGGGTGCGAGGTCCGAGGGGAAAGGGAGGACGAGTGCGAGTGGGAGGAGTGCCCGACGTGACCACGGGGGACGCAGGGGGCGGGACCGGGGACGGGCCCGCGTACGACCTCATCACGATGGGGCGGATCGGGGTGGATCTCTACCCGCTGAAGACGGGGGTACCGCTCGCGGAGGCCGACACCTTCGGGAAGTTCCTCGGCGGCTCCCCGGCGAACGTCGCCGTCGCCGCCGCCCGCCTCGGGCGGCGCACCGCCATGATCAGCCGGACCGGTGCGGACCCCTTCGGGGCGTATCTCCGCGGTGAGCTCCGGGAGTTCGGGGTCGACGACCGGTGGGTGGAGGAGGTGGCGCACTACCCGACACCCATCACCTTCTGCGAGGTCTTCCCGCCGGACCGCTTTCCGCTCTACTTCTACCGGCTCCCGAAGGCCCCCGACCTGGAGATCGAGCCGGACGAGATCGACCGGGAGGCGGTGCGCGACGCGCGGGTGTTCTGGATGACCGGCACCGGCCTCAGCGCCGAACCGAGCCGCGCCGCGACGCTGGCCGCGCTGGAGGCGCGCTCGAAGTCCGGGACGACCGTCTTCGACCTCGACTGGAGGCCGATGCTGTGGGACGCCGGCCCGCCGCGGCCCTGGTACGAGCGGGCCCTCGCGCTGACGACGGTGGCGGTGGGGAACGCGGAGGAGTGCGAGGTCGCCACCGGCGAGGGCGAGCCGTACGCGGCGGCCCGGGCGCTGCTCGCGGCGGGGGTGGAGCTGGCGGTGGTCAAACGGGGCCCGGAGGGGGTGCTGGCCGTCCACCGGGACGGCACGGCGGTGGAGGTACCGCCGGTACCGGTGACGGTGGTCAACGGCCTGGGCGCCGGCGACGCCTTCGGCGGGGCCCTGTGCCATGGGCTGCTGGCGGGGTGGGAACTGGAACGGGTGCTGCGGTACGCGAACGCGGCGGGGGCGATCGTGGCGTCGCGGCTGGCCTGTTCGACGGCGATGCCGTTCGCGCACGAGGTGGAGGAGGTTCTGGACCGTGCCGGTGCTGTCTGAGACGGGGATGGAGTACACGCGGTTGGTGGTGCTGGAGCTGGCGCCGGGGGAGGTGTACGCGCACGATTGCGGTGGGGCGGAGTGGATCGTCCTCCCGCTGAACGGAGGCTGCGAGCTCCGCTGCACGGAGCCCTTCCCCGCCCCGCCCCTTCCCGATTCCCGGGA
>NZ_JZWV01000701.1 GCF_000966975.1 Streptomyces katrae
GCCCCCGACCCCGCTCAGCCCAGCGCGCCCAGCGCCTCGGGTACCCGCGGCCCCGGAGCATCCGCGCCGAGGAACCCGTGTGCGCGCAAGAACGCCGTCACCGTCGGCGACCACG
The DNA here is from genome assembly GCF_000966975.1 of Streptomyces katrae. GTDB lineage: Bacteria > Actinomycetota > Actinomycetes > Streptomycetales > Streptomycetaceae > Streptomyces > Streptomyces katrae. Next base: position 116 of record NZ_JZWV01000701.1, read on the forward strand.
CCATCCGCAGCCCCGCCGAGGCCAGCAGCTCGGGATCCGACAGCAGGACGGGAGCGGCCCCCACCCGAATCCCGCAAGGCGTGAGCACAGCCGCCTCGTCCGCCCACCGCACCGCCAGGTCCACGTCATGGGTGGCCATCACCACCGTGGTCCCCGCCGCCCGCAGCCTCGCCAGTACGTCCAGCAGCCGCTCCTGCCCGTCCGGGTCGAGCCCGGCCGTCGGCTCGTCCAGGATCAGCACCCGCGGAGCCATCGCCACCGCGCCCGCGATCGCCGCCCGCTTCCGCTGCCCGTACGACAGCAGGTGCGTCGGCCGGTCGCGCAGCGCGGTGATGTCCAGCGCGGCCAGCGCGGAGTCCACCCGCTCGCGGACCTCCGCCTCCGGCAGCCCCAGGTTCATCGGGCCGAAGGACACGTCCTGTTCCACGGAGGCCGCGAAGAGCTGGTCGTCGGGGTCCTGCACCACCAGCTGGACGGTGGTGCGCAGCCGGGTCAGGCCCCGCCGGTCGTACCCGACCTCCTCGCCCTCCAGCCGCAGCGCGCCCGACGCGGGCCGCAGGCCGCCGCTCAGCAGCCGCATCAGCGTGGTCTTGCCGCTGCCGTTGCGGCCCAGCAGCACCAGGGCCCGCCCCTCGGCGATCGCGAAGTCCACGTCCGACAGCACGGCCGGCCCGTCCTCGTACGCGTACCCCGCGCCGACCAGCTCCACCAACGGGGTCACAACCCCAGCTCCTTCAGTACGAGGGTCCCCGCGACCAGGCCGGCCAGCAGGGCGGCGGCGGCCGCCAGGAACCGCCGGGACAGCGCCGCCGGCGGGACCAGGACCCGCAGCGCGCCGTCGTAGCCGCGCCCGGCCAGGCCCTCCTGGAGCCGGGCGGCGCGGTCGAAGGCCCGGACGAACGAGGTCGCCGCGAGCCCGGCCACCGAACGCCACGCGGCCGCCCGGCCGGCCTGCCCGAGCCGGGCCGCCTGGGCCCGGCGGACCTGGGCCAGGGAGTCCAGCAGCAGGAAGCCGATCCGGTACATCACCAGGGCCACGTCCACCACCGGTGCCGGCACCCCGGCCCGTACCAGCCGGGGCAGCACGTCTGAGACGGGCGTGGTGAAGGCGAACAGCAGCACCCCGAGGGAGGCCGCCGAGGTGCGCAGCAGCAGGTCCAGCGCGTGCCGGGGCCCGTCCGGGGCCGGCGCGAGGAACCCGTCCGGGCCGCCCACCGAGACCAGCAGCGGCAGCGCGCCGGTGACGCAGAACCCCAGCGGGACCCGGAAGGCCCGCCACAGCTGCCGCCCGGACACCCCGGCGGGCCCCAGCAGCACCGCGAGGGTCGCCGCGGCCACCAGCGGGCCGCCGGGCCACGGCGGCAGGCACACGGCGGTGACGGTCAGCCCGAACCCGAGCAGGGCCTTCTCCAGCGGGTGACGGCCGCGCCAGCGGCTGGAGTGCGCCGCGACGTCGATGGGCAGCACCGGCTACGGCTCCCGTACGGGTTCGGCGGCGTCCTGTTCCCGTGCCGCGCCCTGTGCCCGCGCCTGCGCCGCGCCCTGGCGGCGGCCCCTGCGGACCCCGAAGTAGTACGCGAGCACGCCCGCGCCCAGGGCCGCCTGGAGGGCGAACAGCGCGGACTCCACCTCGCCCGACGGGGGCTCGTACAGGGGGGAGAACCAGGGCTTGTAGTCGGGCTTCAGCTCGGTGATGGCCGACTCCGCCTGGGCGTCGGCGCCCGTGAAGGGCTCCTCCTTGCCCTCGCCGAGCCCCAGCGCGAGCGGCAGCACGGCCAGTGCCGCCACCAGGAGCAGCAGCAGGGTGTTGATCTTGGCGTTCCTGGTCATCGGGCCGCCGCCTCCTCGGTCCGCCCCGCTCCGGTCAGCTTCGCGACCCCCAGCCGGACCAGGTCCGACTTGCTCGACTGCATCAGCAGCCGCATCACGAGCACCGTCAGCAGCCCCTCGCTGACCGCGAGCGGGATCTGGGTGAGGGCGAAGATGCCCGCGAACTTCTCCAGGGAGCCGAGGAAGCCGCTCGCCGGGTCCGGGAAGGCCAGCGCCAGCTGGACGGAGGTCACGCAGTAGGTGACCAGGTCGGCGAAGAAGGCCCCGAAGAAGACGGTGACCATCAGCGGGGCGCCGGACCTGCGCAGCAGCTTGTAGACCGCGTACCCGGCCCAGGGCCCGGCGATGGCCATCGAGAAGACGTTGGCGCCCAGGGTGGTGAGCCCGCCGTGCGCCAGCAGCAGGGCCTGGAACAGCAGGGTGATGGTGCCGAGCACCGCCATGATGGGCGGCCGGAAGAGGATGGCGCCGAGCCCGGTCCCGGTGGGGTGCGAGCAACTTCCCGTCACCGAGGGGATCTTCAGGGCGGACAGGACGAACGTGAACGCACCGGACGCACCGAGCAGCAGGGTGCTCTCGGGGTGGGACTTCACCTCGCGGGTCAGGGCGCGGACCCCGTGGACGACGAACGGGGCGGACGCGGCGCCCCAGGCGGCCGCGTGCAGCGGGGGCAGGAACCCCTCGGCTATGTGCATGAGTTGGGAGACCTCTCCAGCACCTCGTGGATGGACGTACGCGCCCCGGCCGGTCTCCTGGCTGACGGGTACTGCCGCCCCGGCTCCGCCTTCCCGGGTCCGCACGGTCTCCCGTGCGGTCCCAGTGGCTCCCGCAAGGGGTGGAGCTGGACTTCCCGATCACAGTGGCGAGGGCCGCACCGGTTTTCCACCGGTTTCCCGAACACCAAGGCCAGCTGACCCTAGTCGCCCGCACGGACCGGTATCAACCCGGACCGATCCGGCCGATCGGATGGCCGAATTCCGTTTCCTCCCCCGGACGGGCGCCGAGCGCTGGCGGGGCCGGCGGCCGGCCCGCAGGGTGGGGGCGTGCCCGACTTCGACTACTCCGACCTGTCCGCCGTTTTCGTCAACTGCACCCTCAAGCGCTCGCCCGAGACCAGCAACACCGAGGGGCTGATCTCCAAGAGCCGCGCCGTCATGGAGTCCGCGGGGGCCCGGACCTCGCTGATCCGCGCCGTCGACCACGACATCGCCACCGGCGTCTGGCCCGACATGACCGACCACGGCTGGGAGAGCGACCAGTGGCCGGTGCTCTACAGCCAGATCATGGACGCCGACATCCTCGTGCTCTGCGGCCCGATCTGGCTCGGCGACAACAGCTCGGTCATGAAGCAGGTCATCGAGCGGCTCTACGCCTGCTCCTCGCTGCTGAACGACAAGGGCCAGTACGCGTACTACGGACGGGTCGGCGGGGCGCTGATCACCGGCAACGAGGACGGCGTCAAACACTGCGCCATGAACGTCCTCTACAGCCTCCAGCACCTGGGCTACGCCGTCCCGCCGCAGGCCGACGCGGGCTGGATCGGCGAGGCGGGGCCGGGCCCCTCGTACCTGGACCCGGGCTCCGGCGGCCCCGAGAACGACTTCACCAACCGGAACACGACCTTCATGTCGTGGAACCTGATGCACCTCGCGGCGCTCCTCAAGCGCGCCGGGGGAGTTCCCGCCCACGGCAACCAGCGCTCCGCGTGGGACGCCGGCTGCCGTTTCGACTTCCCGAACCCGGAACACCGCTAGGGCGGGCCCTCAGCAGGTGTTCGGGTGCGCGACGTCCACCACGAGCCGCTCGGGCGCGTGCAGGACGGAGGTGCTGTAGGCGGGCTGGGTGTCGAAGGCGGCGCCGAAGGTCACGTACCCCTCGTAGTCGCCGGTCAGGGCGATGCCCTTGAGCTTGCTGAGGCCGATCTGCTGGAGCTTGGGACCCTGGTAGACGTTGTTGCCCGCGTCGTCGTGACCGGCGGCCGGGTGCAGACGGATCTCCAGGAAGTACTTCCCGGGCAGCGGGACGGGCTTGCCGGACCCGTCGTAGACCAGCTGGGAGACGGGAGTGACGGTGAACGGGGGCACGGAGCCCTGGAGGTCGATCACGATCCGGTCGTACGTGCAGTGACCGCCCCAGCGGGCGTTGACGACGAGCGGGGTGGTCGAGCGGACGGCGGCCGGGGCGGCCGCCGAAGCCGGTGCGGCGAGCGCGAGCCCTGCGGTCAGCAGGGCACCCGTGGCCAGGGCCACGATCCGGCGGCGGTGCGGGTGGTGACGCATGGCGTCCCCCCGATCCTCTGAGACGGTGAAATGCCTGTCATCCGGTATGACACCCACGGGAGCCCCGTGGTTGCACGCCCTTGGCCGCCGGCGCGGCCTCAGAAGGTCAGCAGCGCGCTCAGCTCGGCGTCCAGGTCGTAGTGGCGGTCCTCCTGCCCCCGCGGGACCAGCTCGGTCATCCGCCGGCACAGCTCGCGCAGGTCCTTGGCCCGGGCGGAGACCACGCAGCCGCGTTCGCCGTTGCTCAGGGCCAGCAGGACGCGGGGCTCGGTTCCGCTCCAGCGCGGCCACACCTGTATGTCGCCCTCGCCCGTGGCGCAGCTCTGCCCGTCGATCAGCAGCTCCCGCGAGAACACCCAGCGGGCTATCCGGACCCCGGCGCCCCGGAACTCGACGGCGACCTCGTACGGCCGGTCCGTGCGGTAGACGAAGACGCCCTCCAGGGGGACGGGCAGCGGTGCGGCCTCCAGCCGCAGCGGCAGGACACGGTGTTCGGTGATGGCCATGGCGGCTGCCTCTCTACGCGGGGTAACAGCGCCCCCCGCAGCACGCTAGTGCACGGACCGGCCGCCGCCCGGGGGCCGAAGGTCCCGACCCGGACGGGCCGTGGGACCCCTCTTGGCCACCCACGCGCAGGGGCCCGGCGCAACCGCGCCGGGCCCCTGCTCAGAGTGCTCGGATCAGCACTCGATGACGTTGACCGCGAGACCGCCGCGCGCGGTCTCCTTGTACTTGACCTTCATGTCCGCGCCGGTCTCCTTCATGGTCTTGATGACCTTGTCCAGGGAGACCTTGTGGCTGCCGTCGCCGCGCATCGCCATCCGCGCCGCCGTGACGGCCTTGACCGCCGCCATGCCGTTGCGCTCGATGCACGGGATCTGCACCAGGCCGCCGACGGGGTCGCAGGTCAGGCCCAGGTTGTGCTCCATGCCGATCTCGGCCGCGTTCTCCACCTGCTCGGGGGAGCCGCCCAGCACCTCGGCCAGGGCGCCCGCGGCCATCGAGCAGGCCGAGCCGACCTCGCCCTGGCAGCCGACCTCGGCGCCCGAGATGGAGGCGTTCTCCTTGAAGAGCATGCCGATCGCGCCCGCGGCCAGCAGGAAGCGCACCACGCCGTCCTCGTCCGCGCCGGGCACGAAGTTCACGTAGTAGTGCAGGACGGCCGGCAGGACGCCCGCGGCGCCGTTGGTCGGCGCGGTGACGACGCGGCCGCCCGCCGCGTTCTCCTCGTTGACCGCCATCGCGTAGATCGTCGTCCACTCGCTGCGGTGCAGCAGCGGGTCGCCCTCGGTGCGCAGCTGGCGCGCCGTGGCGGCGGCCCGGCGCTTGACGCGCAGCCCGCCCGGGAGGATGCCCTCGCGGGACATGCCGCGCGAGACGCAGGACTGCATGACCCGCCAGATCTCCAGGAGACCCTCGCGGATCTCCTCCTCGGTCCGCCAGGCCTTCTCGTTCTCCATCATCAGGGAGGAGATCGACAGACCGGTCTCGTTCGCGAGACGGAGCATCTCGTCACCCGAGCGGAAGGGGTACTTCAGCACGGTGTCGTCGAGCTTGATCCGGTCCTGGCCGACCGCGTCCTCGTCCACGACGAAGCCGCCGCCGACCGAGTAGTAGGTCTTCTCCAGCAGCGGGGCGCCGGAGGCGTCGTAGGCGAAGAGGGTCATGCCGTTCGCGTGGTACGGCAGCGAGCGGCGGCGGTGCAGGATCAGCTGGCTCGGCTCGTCGAAGTCGATCTCGTGGACGTCGCCTATCTCCGTCCCGAGCAGCCGCAGCTTCCCGGTGCGGCGGATCCGCTCCACCTCGTCGTCGGCGGTCTCCACGTCCACCGTGCGCGGGGAGTGGCCCTCCAGGCCGAGCAGGACCGCCTTGGGGGTGCCGTGGCCGTGGCCGGTGGCGCCGAGGGAGCCGAAGAGCTCCGCCCGGACGGACGTGGTCTGGGCGAGGACGCCGTCCTTCTTCAGCCGCGACACGAACATGCGCGCGGCGCGCATCGGGCCGACCGTGTGGGAGGAGGAGGGGCCGATACCGATGGAGAAGAGGTCGAAGACGGAGATGGCCACTGGCGGACTCCCTTGTCGGCTCGTGGGGGTGGAGAGGGGCAGGGGTGTGGTGGAGCGGGGTGGTGCGCGGGGGATCTGCGGATTTTGTCCGGCAGACGAGCGTAACGCGTGGAGATGAACGTTTCTGCTCGCGGAAGGGTCCGGTGGACGTGAGTCAGCTCGCGTTCCGGTGGCCCCGGCGGGGGAGGGGGCCGGGGAAGGGCAGCAGAAAGGGGCCCGGCCCTGTGCGGAACAAGGCCGGGCCCCTCCTGGCCCGTGACTACAGCGACGGGTACAGCGGGAACTTCGCGGCGAGCGCGGAGACGCGCGCCTTGAGGTCGTCCGCGTCGAACGCCGGCTTCAGGGCCTGCGCGATGATCTCGGCGACCTCGCGGAAGTCCTCGGCGCCGAAGCCGCGGGTGGCGAGCGCCGGCGTACCGATGCGCAGGCCCGAGGTGACCATCGGTGGGCGGGGGTCGTTCGGGATGGCGTTCCGGTTGACCGTGATGCCGATCTCGTGGAGCCGGTCCTCGGCCTGCTGGCCGTCCAGCTCGGAGTTGCGCAGGTCTACCAGGACCAGGTGCACGTCGGTGCCGCCGGAGAGGACGGACACGCCCACCTCGGTGACGTCCGGCTGGACCAGGCGCTCGGCGATGATCTTCGCGCCCTCCAGGGTGCGCTCCTGGCGCTCCTTGAACTCGGGCGAGGCTGCGACCTTGAAGGAGACGGCCTTGGCCGCGATCACGTGCTCCAGCGGACCGCCCTGCTGGCCGGGGAAGACCGCGGAGTTGATCTTCTTCGCCAGTTCCTGCGTCGACAGGATGACACCGCCGCGCGGACCGCCGAGGGTCTTGTGCGTGGTGGTGGTGACCACGTGGGCGTGCGGCACCGGGTTCGGGTGCAGGCCCGCGGCGACCAGGCCCGCGAAGTGGGCCATGTCGACCATCAGGTACGCGCCGACCTCGTCCGCGATCCGGCGGAAGGCGGCGAAGTCCAGCTGGCGCGGGTAGGCGGACCAGCCGGCGACGATGAGCTGCGGCTTGGACTCCTTGGCGAGGCGCTCGACCTCGGCCATGTCGACCTGACCGGACTCGTCGACGTGGTACGGGACCACGTTGTAGAGCTTGCCGGAGAAGTTGATCTTCATGCCGTGGGTCAGGTGACCGCCGTGGGCCAGGTTCAGGCCCATGATCGTGTCGCCCGGCTTCAGCAGCGCGAACATCGCGGCGGCGTTGGCCTGCGCACCGGAGTGCGGCTGGACGTTCGCGGCCTCGGCGCCGAAGAGCGCCTTGATGCGGTCGATCGCGATCTGCTCGACCACGTCGACGTGCTCGCAGCCGCCGTAGTAGCGGCGGCCCGGGTAGCCCTCGGCGTACTTGTTGGTCAGCACCGAGCCCTGGGCCTCCATGACGGCGACCGGAGCGAAGTTCTCCGACGCGATCATTTCCAGGGTCGACTGCTGGCGTACGAGCTCCGCGTCGACGGCGGCGGCGACGTCGGGGTCGAGCTCGTGGAGAGGGGTGTTCAGAACGGACATCAGGATCCCCTGGGGTGTCAGTTACCGGCGGTGAGGGCGGTGTACTCGTCGAAGGAGAGCGCGTCCTTGGGCTCCTCCGAGAGCTTCACCTTGAACAGCCAGCCACCCTCGAACGGGGCGGAGTTCACCAGCGCCGGGTCGTCCACGACGTCCTGGTTGAACTCGACGATCTCACCGGAGACGGGGGAGTACAGGTCGCTGACCGACTTGGTCGACTCCAGCTCACCACAGGTCTCGCCCTCGGTGACCGTGTCGCCGACCTCGGGGAGCTGGGCGTAGACGACGTCACCGAGTGCGTCGGCGGCGAAGGCGGTGATGCCGACCGTCGCGACGCCGTCAACGGCGTCCGACAGCCACTCGTGCTCCTTGGTGTAACGCAGCTGCTGGGGGTTGCTCATGACCTGATTCTCCTGGATGCGGTGCGGTGGAAACGAACAGTGGTCTTGCGGAGTGAGACGGCCGGTCCGGCGTACGGGCGCTACTTCTGCCGCTTGTAGAACGGCAGGGCCACGACCTCGTACGGCTCATGGGTACCGCGAATGTCCACGCCGACACCGGAGGCGCCGGGCGCGGCGTACTCCGCGTCGACGTACGCCATCGCGATCGGCTTGCCCAGCGTCGGGGACGGGGCGCCGGAGGTGACCTCGCCGATCACCTTGCCGCCGGCGACCACGGAGAACCCGGCGCGCGGGGCGGCGGCCCTCGGCGACCAGGCCGACCAGCTTGCGCGGGGCCTGCGTGGCGGCGCGCTCGGCGGCGGCCTCCAGGGCGGCGCGGCCGACGAAGTCGCCCTCCTTCTCGAACTTCACGACCCGGCCCAGCCCGGCGTCGAAGGGCGTGAGGGAGGTGGTCAGCTCGTGCCCGTACAGCGGCATGCCCGCCTCCAGGCGCAGGGTGTCGCGGCAGGACAGGCCGGCCGGGACCAGGCCGACGCCCTCGCCCGCCTTGGTCAGCGCCTGCCACAGCTCCACGGCGTGCTCGGGGGAGACGAACAGCTCGAAGCCGTCCTCGCCGGTGTAGCCGGTACGGGCGATCAGCGCCGGCACGCCCGCGACGGTGCCCGGCAGGCCCGCGTAGTACTTGAGGCCGTCCAGGTCGGCGTCGGTCAGCGAGGCGAGGATGCCGGGGGACTCGGGGCCCTGGACGGCGATCAGCGCGTACGCGTCACGGTCGTCGCGGACCTCGGTGTCGAAGCCGGCGGCGCGCTCGGTCAGGGCGTCCAGCACCACCTGGGCGTTGGAGGCGTTGGCGACGACCATGTACTCGGTCTCGCCGAGGCGGTAGACGATCAGGTCGTCCAGGATTCCGCCGTCCTCCTGACAGATGTGCGTGTAGCGGGCGCGGCCGACACCGACGGTGGAGATGTTGCCCACGAGGGCGTAGTCCAGCGCCTTGACGGCCTCCGGGCCGGTCAGGGTGATCTCGCCCATGTGGGAGAGGTCGAAGAGGCCGGCCTTGGTCCGCACGGCGTTGTGCTCGTCGCGCTCACTGGCGTAGCGCAGCGGCATGTCCCAGCCCGCGAAGTCGGTCATGGTCGCACCGAGCGAGCGGTGCAGCGCGTCGAGCGCGGTCAGGCGGGGGGCAGTGCTCATGGGTGTGTGGCTCCCGGGTCCCAGGGCATGACATGACGAGGACGATCCTCCCCATCTGTCATCGGAACCTGAGAGGTTCGCCGAGAGTCCCCGCGGGGGGAACGCCGACTTGCACCTTGGGTGGAGCTGCGGACAGCTCGCTTTTCAGATCTGCCTCATCCACGCGGTACGGGGCCTGAGAGATTCAAGGGAGGGACTTGCTCCTTCGGCGCCCGGGCGCGGCCTTTCGGCCGGCCGGGACTCTCCCGCGCGGATTCAAGCGGCCGGTATGCAGTTGGTGTCCAGATGGCGCACATCATTGCACGGGTCGGGCGGAAGCGGGCAGGGGGGCCCGCAAGAACGTACGGAACGCCGGTGCCGTCCGCGCCCCCCGGGGTCCCAGCCGGCGGACGGCGGGCCCGGAACCGACCCGCCGGGATTACCGTCTCTTTACATTCAGCGGGCATGGGGCCCTCGCGGCCCGACTCGGGGGGAGACGATCACGGTGCGGAGATTCGGAGTGGTGACCAGTACGGGAACGGTGGACGAGGTCGGGGCGCGGCCCCTGACCGCAGCTCCCGGAACGGTCCGCGACCTGCGCGGATCGCTCTCCCGCGGCCCGCGGCGGCTCAACTTCCCGGCCGGTGACATCGTGGTCGTCTCCGGCCTGCCGGGCGGCGGCAAGTCCACCCTGATCAAGCGGGCGGCGCCGGGCGGAGGCATCGACTCCCAGGACGTCCGCGAGCGCTGGGAGCGGCGCATGCCGGCGGCGCTGCCGTACGTGGTGTACCGGCCGCTGGTCCGGGCGTCCCACTACTGGACCCTGTGGCGCGAGCTGCGCTCCGGTGCCTCTCTGGTCGTCCACGACTGCGGCACCCAGACCTGGGTCCGGGCCCTCCTGGCGGCGTCCGCCCGGCGCCGGGGGCGGCGCCTGCACCTCCTCCTGCTGGACGCGACCCCGGAGGAGGCCCTCGCCGGCCAAGCCGCCCGCGGCCGGGGCGTCTCGGCGTACGCCTTCGCCCGCCACCGCGCGGCGGTGACGAGCCTGCTGTCGGCGGCGGAGTCGGGCCACGCCCCCCGAGGCTGCGCCTCGACCACCCTCCTGGACCGCCCGGCGGCGGCGAACCTGACGGAAATCACCTTCACGCTCTGACCCGGCGCCGACCGCCGCTGCGCGGGGCTGAAATCAGCCCCGCCG
>NZ_JZWV01000702.1 GCF_000966975.1 Streptomyces katrae
CCCCAGGGAACGGGCGAAGGGCGGGGCGGGAGACGGCTCCGCGCAGCGGCAGCCCGCACCCGGCCCCGGCCGACCGGCGCCCCACCCCCGGCGGGCGACCGGATAGCCTCGGGGCGACATCGGCGGGACGGAAACACAGAGGCAGAGGCAGGGGCACATGCACGGCAACGGCTGGCCGGCGAACGAACTGGAGCAGACGCTCGGAACGGCCCTCGGGCAGCCGGACGCCGGCCCCCGCATCCTGGAGGCCCTCGGCCGCAGCCAGGTCTGGATCCCGCTCCCGCAGGGCGGCGGCCCCGACAGCACCTCCCTCGACCTCCCCACCATGCTGATCGCCGGCGAGGCGTACGTCCCCGTCTACAGCTCCGAGGCCCAGTTCCGCTTCGCCGCCGGCCCCGCCATGGACTTCGCCGTCGCCCCCGCCGTGGAGTTCGCCCGCGGCCTGCCCCCGCAGCTCGGCATCGCGGTGAACCCGGAAGGCGCCGTGGGCGTCCCCCTGCCCCCCGCCGCCGTGGCACAGCTCTGCCGGGCCGGCCGGACCGAGCTCGACGGCCCCGCCAGCGGCGCCCGGGTCCGGCTCTTCGAGCCCGACTGGCAGGACGACCCCGTCGACTTCCTCGCCGCCGCCGCCGAGGAGTTCCGCGCCACCGGTGTGGTCACCGCCGCGCACCGCTGCCTCGCCAGCGTCGAGGGCAAGGCCCCCGAGCTCTACATCGGTGTCCAGCTGGTGGGATGGGACTCCGGCACCCGGACCGCCCCCCTGGAGGCGCTCGGCCGCGCCCTGGCCCGCGTACCGGCGCCCTGGCCGGTGCAGTTGATCCTGCTGGAGGCCGCCGACGACCCGGTCACGGACTGGATTCGTGAGCGCGTGCGCCCCTTCTACCTCCCGTAGCGCCGCTTAAGCTGTTCGGGACGTGGAGACGACGGGCGGACGAAGACGAAGAGGGGTACCCGGGTGAGTGCGTCAGGCACGGCCGCGGCCGGGCAGGTCGAGCACATGCTGCGCCAGGTGACTCCCGGGCGCTATGAGAGTTACGAGTCATTCCTGCACGCCCTCGCCGAGGGCCGGCTGTGGATGCTGCTCTGGCAGGGGCAGCCGGGCTCACCGGATGCCCAGTACGGCGGCATGGAGGTCGAGGGACTCGGTTACGCGCCCTGCGTGACCTCCCCGCAGGAGTTGGCCGCCAGCGGCTGGAACCGCGGCTACGAGGTGGTCACCGGCCGGGACATCGCCCGCGCCCTCTACCCCGACCGCTGGGGGCTGTGGGTCAACCCGCACGCCCAGGGCGGCGGCCTGGGCATCCCCTGGGCCGACCTGCGCCGGGTCGCGACCGGCCTGGACCGGATGCCGGCGGGGCCCCTGCGGCTGTCCGAGCCCGCCCTGGAGCTCCCGCAGTTCTACGGGCTGCTGACCCAGCACGCGCACCGCACCCCCGCCGTCCGCTCGCTGCGCCGCGCCTGGGTGCAGCCCGCGCTGGGGTCGGCGTACCTCGCCGTCGGGCTCGACCTGTACGACGCCTCCGCGCCCGCGCTGGAGTCCGTACGGGAGATGATGCGCCAGTCGGTCGGCGCGGTGCCCGAGGGCGTCCCGGTGTGCACGGTCGCGCTGGCGGACGAGCACGATCCGGTGGCCATGTGGCTGCGCGCACAGACCCGGCCCTTCTACGACCGCGAGGGTCAAGCGGCCGCCTACTGAGCCGTCAGGCCGGTTACCGAGTCTGTTACAGGGACATTTCAGGGTATGCCCGCACCGTGAGACGGGCCCTCCGAGACGACCTCCGGCCGTCGGGAACCACCGTTCCCGGCGGCCTTCCTCTTGTCCGGATTTCACCCCCGATGGGCGCCCAATTGGCGCACGCCTCCACGGAGTTGGGCGCCATGTCCCGTTTGGATACCGAACGGACGGTGTTGCTCCGCTGAGCCGCGAGCCGAGTCCGGATAACGGGAACTCAAGCCTCAGATCACGGTTGCGCATCCTTTCATCTGCGGGTCTGGCGGCTGGTCGAGCGCCCGATGAAGACTCCCCACCCAAGAGCCGGTCAGTCCTCCAGGACCCGGTTCGGTTCGTGCACTCCGCCAGTTGCTCCGCACAGCATTTCCCGCACCTCCGCACGTCCGCAGTCTTCGCATTCCTCGCGTATCCCCCTGCATCTCCCGCAGTTCCCGCACCAACGCCGCCACAGCGGCGGGCATGGGCCGACCACCGTCGGCCGAGAGGGGTCCCCACCACGATGACGGCACCACTGCACGACACGAGCGCGGAAACGCCCGCACCCGTGTCCGTAGCCGACGTCCCTGCCAAGGCCATCGAAGGCCGCTCGCCCGGACGCATCGCCTGGATGCGGCTCAGGCGCGACAAGGTCGCGCTGACCGGCGGCGTGGTCGTGATCCTGCTGATCCTGGTGGCGATCTTCGCGCCGCTGATCGTGAAGCTGCTGGGCCACGACCCCAACGAGTTCCACGAGGACCTGATCGACCCCGACCTGGGCACGCCGCTCGGCTCCCTCGGCGGCATCAGCTCCGACTACCTGCTGGGCGTCGAGCCGACCAACGGCCGCGACGTCTTCAGCCGGATCGTCTACGGCGCCCGCATCTCCCTGATCGTCGCCTTCCTGGCCGCCTTCGTCTCGGTGGTCCTCGGCAGCTTCCTGGGAGCCCTCGCCGGCTTCATCGGCGGCTGGGTCGACGGGGTCATCAGCCGCCTGATGGACCTGCTGCTGGCCTTCCCGCAGCTGCTGTTCACCATCGCCCTGGTCTCCGTCGTCCCCAACTCCGTCTGGGGCTTCGAGGGTTCGGGCGTACGGATGGGCGTGCTCATCCTCGTCATCGGCTTCTTCGGCTGGCCCTACATCGGACGCATCGTCCGCGGCCAGACGATCTCCCTGCGGGAGCGCGAGTACGTCGAGGCGGCGCGCAGCCTCGGGGCCGGCCGCGGCTACATCCTCGTCAAGGAGCTGATGCCGAACCTGGTCGCGCCGATCCTCGTCTACACCACGCTGATCATCCCGACCAACATCCTGACGGAAGCGGCCCTCAGCTTCCTGGGCGCCGGCGTCAAGCCCCCCACCTCTTCCTGGGGAAAGATGCTCTCCGACGCCGTCCCCATCTACCAGGACGACCCCATGTACATGGTGGTCCCCGGTATGACGATCTTCATCACCGTCCTGGCGTTCAACCTCTTCGGGGACGGGCTGCGTGACGCACTCGACCCCAAGGGCAGCTGAACCGCTTCTTCGATTCACCACCTATGGAGGTTGGACAACCGTGATCCGCAGAAAGCAGGCTCTCGCGATCGCCGCCGTGATCGCCGCCCTGTCGATGACCGCCGCGTGCGGTGGCGGCGGGGACAAGAAGGACGACAAGGCGGACGCCGCCGAGAGCGGCAAGGGCTACAGCGGTGCCGCCGAGGGCGTCATCAACGCCTCCGACGCCAAGGGCGGCGAGCTCAAGCTCTGGTCCCCGCAGGACGTCGACTACCTCGACCCGCAGCGCGCCTACTACGGCTTCGTGTGGGACATCCAGCGCCTGTACGTCCGCAGCCTGCTCGCCTACGACGCGAAGCCGGGCAAGGACGGCACCAAGGCCGTCCCGGACCTCGCCGAGGCCCTGCCGGTCGTCACCAACGACGGCAAGACCTACACCCTGAAGCTCAAGGACGGGGTGAAGTTCGAGGACGGCACGCCGATCACCTCGAAGGACGTCAAGTACGGCGTCGAGCGCGTCTTCGCGCAGGACGTGCTGTCCGGCGGCCCGACCTACCTGATCGACCTCCTCGACCAGGGCCAGAAGTACCCCGGCCCCTACAAGGACACCGACCCGGACAAGATGGGTCTGAAGTCCGTCCAGACGCCGGACGACAAGACCATCGTCTTCAACCTGGCGAGCGCGAACGCCGACTTCAGCTACCTGCTGGCCATGCCGACCTCCTCGCCCGTCCAGGCGAGCAAGGACACGGGCGCCACCTACACCAACAAGCCGCTCTCGACCGGTCCTTACAAGGTGGAGAGCTTCACCGCCGGCAAGGGCGCGACCTTCGTCCGCAACGAGAACTGGGACCCGAAGACGGACCCGATCCGCAAGGGCCTGCCGGACAAGGTCTCCTTCACGGTGACCACCAACCCGGACGACATGGACCAGCGCCTGCTCTCGGGCGACATCGACCTCGCCATCGACGGCACCGGTGTGCAGCAGGCCGCCAAGAACAAGATCCTCAAGGACGCGAACCTCAAGAAGAACGCGGACAACCCGTTCACGGGCTACATCCGCTACTTCGCCTTCCCGACCACGGTCGCGCCGTTCGACAACATCGAGTGCCGCAAGGCCGTCATCTACGCGGCCGACCCGAAGTCCCTCCAGACCGCCCGCGGCGGCCCGACCAGCGGTGACCTCGGCGCGAACATGCTGCCGCCCGGCGTCCCCGGCTCGGACAAGAGCTACGACCCGTTCGGTCTGACGAAGGGCAAGCCGCAGGAGGCCAAGGCCAAGGAGGCCCTCAAGGCCTGTGGCAAGCCGGACGGCTTCGAGACCACCATCGCCGTGCGCAACAACAAGGCGCCCGAGGTGAAGACGGCCGAGTCCCTCCAGGCCTCGCTCGCCAAGGTCGGCATCAAGGCGACGATCGACCAGTACGACGGCAAGCTCAACTCCTCCGTGATCGGTTCGCCCGAGAACGTGAAGAAGAAGGGCTACGGCATCATCGTCATGGGCTGGGGCGCCGACTACAACTCCGGCTCGGGCTTCCTCCAGCCGCTGGTCGACGGATCGTTCATCCTGCCCAACGGCAACAACAACTACACGATGATCAACGACCCGGAGATCAACGGCCTCTTCAAGACGGCCGCCACCAAGTCTCCGGAAGAGGCCGCGCCCTTCTACACGCAGATCAACCAGAAGGTCATGGAGAAGGCGCTCTACCTGCCGATCAACTTCGACAAGGCGCTCGTCTACCACAACCCGCGCCTGACGAACGTCTTCTTCAACGAGTCCTTCGGCAAGATCGACCTCGCCACCGTGGGCATCAAGCAGTAACAGCACCTCCGGCCCCCGGCCCGAGTCGTCACGTACCACGTAACACCACAGGCAAGTGCCTTCACCGCACATGCGCTAGTCCGAAGGGCAGGTGAAGGCCGCAGGCGGTGGCCGCCGCCCCCACGAGGGGCGGCGGCCACCCGCGCCGGGCGGCCGACTGCAGTGCTCGTCTACCTCATACGGCGGCTGTTCAACGTCGCCGCCACGCTGCTGGTGGTCTCCGTGGTCACCTTCGGCATCTTCTTCGCGGTCCCGAAGCTGACCGGCAGCGATCCCGCGCTCATGTACGCCGGACGCGAGACCAACGAGACCGCCCTGGCGGGCATCCGCGTGAAGATGGGCTTCGACAAGCCGATCTCCGAGCAGTACCTGCTCTTCGTCAAGGGAATCTTCGCCGGCCGCGACTACGACGGCGGCACGGGCGTCACGCACTGCGCAGCCCCGTGCTTCGGCTACTCCTTCAAGACCGAGGCGCCCGTCTGGCAGACCATGATGGACCGCATCCCCGTCACCCTCTCGCTCGCCCTCGGCGCAGCCGTCATCTGGGTGCTCGCGGGCGTGGCCACCGGCGTCGTCTCGGCACTCAAACGCAGGACCGCCATCGACCGAACGGTGATGGTCGGCGCCCTCGCCGGCGTCTCCCTGCCGATCTTCTTCACCGGCATGGTCGCCCCCGCGATCTTCGTCTACAGCCTCGGCTGGCTGGACGTCTCCAACTACAAACCCCTGACCGAGGATCCGCTGGCCTGGCTCAACAGCCTGATCCTGCCCTGGGTCACCCTCGCCTTCCTCTTCGCCGCGACCTACGCCCGCATCACCCGGGCGACCATGCTGGAGGTCCTCGGCGAGGACTACATCCGCACCGCCCGCGCCAAGGGCCTCAAGGAGGGCGTGGTCATCCGCAAGCACGCCCTGCGCTCCACCCTCACGCCGATCGTCACCATGTTCGGCCTGGACCTCGGTGGCCTCCTCGGCGGCGCGGTGCTCACCGAGACCACGTTCAACTTCCAGGGCCTGGGGACGGCGGCCGTGGCCGCCATCAGCCAGGGCGACCTCCCCGTGATCATGGGCGTCACCCTGCTCGCCGCGCTCTTCGTGGTGCTGGCCAACCTGATCGTGGACCTGCTGTACGCCGTCATCGACCCGCGCGTGAGGCTGACGTGACCGAGAACCAGAACAACGGCGCGCCCGCCTTCGTGCCCGAGCAGGGGAGCCCGCGCGACGGCGCCCCCTTCCTGTCCGTGCGCGACCTGAAGGTGCACTTCCCCACCGACGACGGCCTCGTGAAGTCCGTCGACGGCCTCTCCTTCGACCTCGAACGCGGCAAGACCCTCGGCATCGTGGGCGAGTCCGGCTCCGGCAAGTCCGTCACCTCGCTGGCCATCATGGGCCTGCACCGCACCGGCAACGCCCGCAGCCGCCCGCACATCTCGGGCGAGGTCGTCCTCGACGGCGAGGAGCTCGTCAGCGCCTCCGCCGACCACGTCCGCCGGCTGCGCGGCCGCAAGATGGCGATGGTCTTCCAGGACCCGCTCTCCGCGATGCACCCGTACTACTCGGTCGGCAAGCAGATCATCGAGGCGTACCGGACCCACCACGACGTCGACAAGAAGACGGCCCGCACCCGGGCCGTCGAGATGCTCGACCGCGTCGGCATCCCCGAGCCGCACCGGCGGGTGGACGCCTACCCGCACGAGTTCTCCGGCGGCATGCGCCAGCGCGCCATGATCGCCATGGCCCTGGTCAACAACCCCGAACTGCTCATCGCGGACGAGCCGACCACCGCCCTGGACGTCACCGTCCAGGCACAGATCCTCGACCTGATCCGCGACCTGCAGAAGGAGTTCGGCTCCGCGGTCATCATGATCACGCACGACCTCGGCGTGGTCGCCGAGATGGCCGACGACCTCCTCGTGATGTACGGCGGCCGCTGCGTCGAGCGGGGCTCCGCCGAGAAGGTCTTCTACGAGCCCCGGCACCCCTACACCTGGGGCCTGCTCGGTTCCATGCCGCGCATCGACCGCGACCAGACCGACCGGCTGATCCCGGTCAAGGGCTCGCCGCCCAGCCTCATCAACATCCCGAGCGGCTGCGCCTTCAACCCCCGGTGCCCCTACGCCGACGTTCCCAAGGGCGGCATCACCCGCACCCAGCGCCCCGAGCTGACCCAGGACGGCAGCCGGCAGCCGGCACTGGTCCGCCTGCCACATGTCGCAGGAGGAGCGGACCCGGATCTGGACCGAAGAGATTGCGCCGAAGCTGTGACCGACATGAACAAGCCCTCCGAGCCGGAGACCCTCCTCAAGGTGTCCGGACTGGTCAAGCACTTCCCCATCAACAAGGGGCTGCTGCGCCGGCAGACCGGGGCGGTCAAGGCCGTCGACGGGATCGACTTCGAGGTCCGGCGCGGTGAGACCCTCGGCGTCGTCGGCGAGTCCGGATGCGGCAAGTCGACGATGGGCCGCCTGATCACCCGCCTGCTGGAGCCGACCGGCGGCCGCATCGAGTTCGAGGGCCAGGACATCACCCACCTCGGCGTCTCCCAGATGCGCCCGCTGCGCCGCGACGTGCAGATGATCTTCCAGGACCCGTACGGCTCCCTGAACCCCCGCCACACCGTCGGCGCGATCGTCTCGGCCCCCTTCAACCTCCAGGGGGTCACCCCGGAGGGCGGCGTCAAGGCGGAGGTCCAGCGCCTCCTGTCCCTGGTCGGCCTGAACCCGGAGCACTACAACCGCTACCCGCACGAGTTCTCGGGCGGCCAGCGCCAGCGCATCGGCATCGCCCGAGCCCTGGCCCTGAAGCCCAAGCTCGTCGTCGCGGACGAGCCGGTCTCGGCGCTGGACGTGTCGATCCAGGCCCAGGTGGTCAACCTGCTGGACGACCTCCAGCAGGAGCTCGGGCTCACCTACGTGATCATCGCGCACGACCTCTCGGTCATCCGGCACGTCTCGGACCGCATCGCGGTGATGTACCTCGGCAAGATCGTGGAGCTGGCCGACCGCAAGTCCCTGTACGAGTCCCCGATGCACCCGTACACGAACGCCCTGCTCTCGGCCGTCCCGGTCCCGGACCCGAGGCGGCGCGGGGTCAAGAGCGGCCGCATCCTCCTCAAGGGCGACGTCCCCTCGCCGATCTCCCCGCCCCCCGGCTGCCGCTTCCACACCCGCTGCTGGAAGGCCACGGAGATCTGCAAGACCCAGGACCCGCCCCTGGTCGCCCTCAAGACGGGCCACGAGGTCGCCTGCCACCACCCGGAAAACGCAGAGGCCGCCACCCCGCCGGCATCCAGCCCCGCCGGCGTTTGAGGCGC
>NZ_JZWV01000703.1 GCF_000966975.1 Streptomyces katrae
GGGGCCCGGGCCCCGCGGACGGCGGCGACGCCGCCGTCCGCGGGGCCTCGCGCCCCAGGTGACAATGAGACGTGCTCCACGATCTCTTCCCGCCCGGCATCCAGCACGCCCTGGACCTCGCGGGCATCTTCGTCTTCGCCCTGGCCGGCGCCCTCCTGGCGGTCCGCAAGAACTTCGACGTCTTCGGCATCGCCGTACTCGCCCTCGTCACCGCCCTCGGCGGCGGCCTCTTCCGCGACCTCTGCATCGGCGCCGTCCCGCCCGCCGCCTTCAGCGAGCTCAGCTTCTTCGTGACACCGCTGCTCGCCGCCGCGCTGGTCTTCTTCCTGCACCCCGAGGTGCAGCGCATCAACCGGGCGATCAACGTCTGTGACGCCGCCGGACTCGGCCTGTTCTGCGTGTCCGGCACCACCAAGGCCTATGAGTACGGCCTCGGCCTGACCTCCTCCGCGGCCCTGGGCGTGGCCACCGCCGTCGGCGGCGGCGTCCTGCGTGACGTCCTGGCCAACGAGGTCCCCTCCCTCCTCCGCGACCGCGAGATGTACGCCGTCCCCGCCGTCGTCGGCGCCTCGATGATCGCCCTGTTCATCAGCTTCGACCTGCTGAACCCCCTGACGACCGCCCTGGCGATCGTCACCACCTTCGTCCTGCGCATCCTGGCCATGCAGTACCACTGGCGGGCCCCGCTGGCCTGGAACCGCCGCTCCTCGGTGGCCGAAGAACCCTAGGTCCTCCCTCCCCAAAACAAAAGCTACCGCTTAGTAGCTTCCGCGGGTAACCTCGTTTCCATGTCACATGCAGCGGCCAAGGCATCCATCGGCGACAGCGAATTCGACCGCGACACCACCGTCACGCCCCGCGCGGGCGAGCCCGGGGTATACGACGCGGAGCTCTCCGCCGGCTGGACGATCATCACCGCCGTCAACGGCGGCTACCTGCTGGCCCTGGTCGGCCGGGCCCTGTCGGCGGCCCTGCCGCACCCGGACCCCTTCACGGTCTCGGCCCACTACCTGACCTCCTCCGTGCCCGGCCCCGCCGTGATCCGCACCGAGGTCGTCAGGGTCGGCCGCACCCTCTCCACGGGCCAGGCCTCCCTCTTCCAGTTCGACGAGAACGGCGCCGAGATCGAGCGCATCCGCGTCCTCGCCTCGTACGGGGACCTCGCCGCGCTCCCCGACAGCGTCCACACGGTGGCCCAGCCGCCCGCGATGCCGGCCTACGAGGACTGCCTCGGCGCCGAGGCCGGCCCGGCCCCGATCCCGGGCAGCAACGCCATCGTGGACCGGCTCCGGCTGCGCCTGGACCCGGCGACGGCCGGCTGGGCCGTCGGCGCGCCCTCGGGCAAGGGCGAGATGCGGGCCTGGTTCGAGCTGGCCGACGGCCGCGACGCGGACCCCCTGTCCCTCCTCCTCGCGGTGGACGCCCTTCCCCCGACCGCCTTCGACCTCGGCCTCCTGGGCTGGGCCCCGACGGTGGAACTCACCACCCACGTCCGCCACCGCCCGGCCCCGGGCCCCCTCCGCATCGGCATCGTCACCCGCAACCTCGCGGGCGGCTTCCTGGAGGAGGACGCGGAGGTCTGGGACTCGGCGGACCGCCTGGTGGCCCAGTCCCGCCAACTGGCCCGGGCCCCGCGGTAGCTCCCACGCCCGGCCCGCCGAAGCCCCCCGGAGGGGCGATGGCGGGCCCGCGCCCCGCCCCCGCTGGTCCGACCAACCGCCCCCGGGCGGGGACCCGCGGGCGGAGGGACTCGTAGAATCAAAAAATCATGGCCTACCTCGACCACGCCGCGACCACACCGATGCTCCCGGAAGCCGCCGCGGCGATGACCGCGCAGTTCGCCGCCACCGGTAACGCCTCCTCCCTGCACGCCGCCGGCCGCCGCGCCCGCCGCACCGTCGAGGAGGCCCGCGAGGCCCTCGCCGAAGCGCTCGGCGGCCGCCCCAGCGAGGTGGTCTTCACCGCGGGCGGCACCGAGGCCGACAACCTCGCCGTCAAGGGCCTCTACTGGTCCCGCCGCGACGCCGACCCGGCCCGTACCCGGGTCCTCGCCAGCCCCGTCGAGCACCACGCCGTCCTCGACGCCGTCCACTGGCTCGCCGAGCACGAAGGGGCCGAGGTCGAGTACCTCCCCGTCGACCACCACGGCCGCGTCCGGCCCGAGGCCTTCCGCGAGGCCGTCGAGCGCAACCCCGACGACATCGCCCTGGCCACCGTCATGTGGGCCAACAACGAGATCGGCACCGTCATGCCGGTCCGCGAACTGGCCGCCGTCGCCCGGGAGCACGGCATCCCGCTCCACTCGGACGCCGTCCAGGCCGTCGGCCAGCTCGACGTCCGCTTCGGCGACAGCGGTCTCGCCGCGATGACCGTCAGCGGCCACAAGATCGGCGGCCCCTACGGCATCGGCGCCCTCCTCCTCGGCCGCGACCAGACCCCCGTGCCCGTCCTGCACGGCGGCGGCCAGGAGCGGCACGTCCGCTCCGGGACCCTCGACGTCCCGGCCATCGCCGCCTTCGCGGTGGCCGCCGTACTCGCCGCCGAGCGGCGCGAACGCTTCGCCGCCGAGGTCGGCGCGCTGCGCGACGAGCTGATCCGCGCCGTCCTGGCGGCCGTCCCCGACGCCGTCCTCGGCGGCGACCCCGAGGACCGGCTCCCGGCGAACGCCCACTTCAGCTTCCCCGGCTGCGAGGGCGACTCCCTGCTGCTGCTCCTGGACGCGCAGGGCATCGAGTGCTCGACCGGCTCCGCCTGCACCGCGGGCGTCGCCCAGCCCAGCCACGTCCTGCTCGCGACCGGCACCGACCCCCAGCTGGCCCGCGGCACCCTCCGCTTCTCCCTGGGGCACACCTCCACCAAGGAGGACGTCGCGGCGGTCGCGGCGGCCATCGGCCCGGCCGTCGCCCGGGCCCGCACGGCCGGGCTGAGCTAGCCGGCCTTCGCCGGGGGAGCGGTCCGGGCGAGCTCCTCCCGGACCATCCGCAGGTAGCGGTCCCAGTCCCAGTGCGGTCCCGGGTCGGTGTGGTCGGCGCCCGGGACCTCCGAGTGCCCCAGGACGTGCTGCCGGTCCACCGGTATGCCGTACCTCCGGCAGATGTCCGCCGCCAGCCGCGCCGACGCCGCGTACAGGGCGTCCGTGAAGTCCTGCGGGCGGTCGATGAAGCCCTCGTGCTCGATGCCGACGCTGCGCTCGTTCATCGACCGGTTCCCGGCATGGAAGGCGATGTCGAGCTCGCGCACCATCTGCTCCACATGCCCGTCCTGGCGGACTATGTAGTGCGCCGACGCCTTGTGGAACGGGTTCTGGAACGCGCCCACCGAGGATGCGAAGTCCCCCTGCGTGACATGCACGACGATCCGGTCCACCCGGTAGTCGTCGGGCCGGTCCGCCAGCCGCCAGTTCGCCGGCGAGGCCGCCGTCCAGCTCACCCCGGGGGAGTCCACGTCCCCCTCCTTGCGCGGCTTGCTCACCCCCGGCAGCAGCCACCAGGCCCGCCTGATCTCGTCCTGCGCCGCCAGGGCCCCCACCGCGAGCGCCCCCAGCCCGCCGAACAGCACCGCCCGCCGGGTCCGGCCCCCGCCCTTCGCCTTCTCGGTCATGTGATCCACCCCCCACCGCCGATAACGCGCTGTGACCCCGCACGGTTCCCCGTACCCTGGAAGGCGCTATGACTGAGAACCTGCCGCGCACCGCCCGCCCCCTCCGTGTCCTGGCCGCCATGTCCGGCGGCGTGGACTCCGCCGTCGCCGCCGCGCGCGCGGTCGAGGCCGGGCACGACGTCACGGGCGTCCACCTGGCGCTCTCCGCGAACCCGCAGTCCTTCCGGACCGGCGCCCGCGGCTGCTGCACCATCGAGGACTCCCGCGACGCCCGCCGCGCCGCCGACGTCATCGGCATCCCGTTCTACTGCTGGGACCTCGCCGAGCGCTTCCGCGAGGACGTCGTCGAGGACTTCGTCGCCGAGTACGAGGCCGGGCGCACCCCCAACCCCTGCCTCCGCTGCAACGAGAAGATCAAGTTCGCGGCGCTCCTCGACAAGGCCCTCGCCCTCGGCTTCGACGCCGTCTGCACGGGCCACTACGCGACGATCGTGGAGAAGGAGGACGGCACGCGCGAGATGCACCGCGCCTCCGACATGGCCAAGGACCAGTCCTACGTCCTCGGCGTCCTCGACGAGAAGCAGCTGGCGCACGCCCTCTTCCCGCTCGGCGACACGGTCACCACCAAGGACGAGATCCGCGCCGAGGCCGAGCGCCGCGGCCTGGCCGTGGCGAAGAAGCCCGACAGCCACGACATCTGCTTCATCGCCGACGGCGACACCCAGGGCTTCCTCGCCAAGCGCCTCGGCAAGGCCGAGGGCGACATCGTCGACGGGGCGACCGGCGAGAAGGTCGGCACCCACGACGGGGCGTACGGCTTCACCATCGGCCAGCGCAAGGGCCTGCGCATCGGCCACCCCGCCCCCGACGGCAAGCCCCGCTACGTCCTCGACATCTCCCCGGTGAACAACACCGTCACCGTCGGCCCCGTCGAAGCCCTCGACGTCACCGCGCTCACCGCGATCCGCCCCCGCTGGTGCGGATCCACGCCCGCCCCCGCCGGCACCTACACCTACACCGCCCAGCTGCGCGCCCACGGCGGCGAGACGGAGGTCTTCGCCGAGGTCGTGGACGGCGAGCTGCACGTCCGCTTCACCGAGCCGGTCCGCGGCGTGGCCCCCGGCCAGGCGATCGTGCTCTACGACGGCACCCGCGTGGTCGGCTCCGCCACCATCGCCACCACCACCCGGGCCACCGCCGCCGTCTAGACCTGCCGAGGGATCAGACCACCGTCAGGACGATCTTGCCGGTGGTCCGGCCCTGCTCGCCGATCTCGTGCGCCTTCGCGGCCTGCTCCAGCGGCAGCACCGTCTCCACCAGCGGCTTCAGCACGCCGTCGTCGGCCAGTGCCGCGATCTCGCGCAGCCCGAGCCGGTCCGGCTCGACCAGTACCCAGTCCGCGCGGAAGCCGCGCGTGTCGGCCGGGACGTCGTCCGGGCCGGGCAGCGTGACCAGCCGGCCGCCCTCGCGCAGCACCGACAGGGAGCGTTCGGCGATCTCGCCGCCGAGGCCGTCCAGGACCACGTCCACGTCCGAGACCACCTCCTCGAAGGCCACCGTGCGGTAGTCCACGACCTCGTCCGCGCCCAGCGAGCGCAGCAGCTCGTGCTTGCCCGCGCTGGCCGTGCCGATCACGTACGCCCCGCGCGCCTTGGCGATCTGCACCGCCAGGTGCCCGACGCCGCCGGCGGCCGCGTGCACCAGGACCCGCTCCCCGGGACGCACGTCCGCGGTGTCCACCAGCGCCTGCCAGGCGGTCAGCGCGGCCAGCGGCAGGGCGGCGGCCTCGGCGTGGCTCAGCGAGGCCGGCTTCGCCGCCAGCTGCCGGGCCGGGGCCACCACGTACTCGGCGTAGCCGCCGGCCTGGCGGGGGAAGTGCGGCATCCCGTACACCTCGTCACCGGGCGCGAAGAGGGTGACGCCCGGGCCGACCGCCTCCACGGTGCCGGACACGTCCCAGCCCACGACCGGGGTCTCGCCCCAGGCGATCAGGGCCCCGCTGGCCCGGGTCTTCCAGTCGACCGGGTTCACGCCGGCCGCGTGGACCCGGACGAGGACCTCGCCCAGGCCGGGCTCGGGCCGGTCGATCTCCCGCTCGACCAGGTTCTCCGGGCCGCCCCACTCGTTCACGACGATCGCACGCATGTCCGTATGCCTCATTCCATCCGTTTACGTCTGATTCCGGGCTGATTCCCGGCGACGCGTCCCAGACTGGGGCACCGCGCACGCCCGTGGTGTTGGCCGCTTGGCCACTATGTGACAGGATCTGGCCATGAGCGAGACGCAGGACCGCACCCAGGACGCCACCCGCACCGGGAGCGGCCCCGGCGGCAGGCACCTGGTCGCGGTGCTGGCCCTCCCGGGCTTCCCGCCGTTCGAGCTCGGCATCCCCTCCCGGGTGTTCGGCAGCGCCGTGGACGAGGACGGCGAAGCCCTCTACGAGGTCGTCGTCTGCACCGCCGACGGCCTTCCCGTGCCCAGTGACTCCGGCTTCACCCTCCAGCCGGCCGCCGGGCCCGAAGCCCTCGCCGCCGCCGACACCGTGATCATCCCGCCCACCCACGCCATGCCCGAGCTGGGCCGAGGCGGGCCGCTGCCGCCCACCGTCGCCGCGGCCATCGCGGGCATCCGCCCCGGCACCCGCCTGGTGTCCATCTGCACCGGCTCCTACGTGCTCGCCGCCGCCGGACTCCTCGACGGCCGGCCCGCCACCACCCACTGGAACCTCGCCCGGGAGTTCCGCCGGGCCTACCCCGGCGTCCGCGTCGACGAGGACGTGCTCTTCGTCGACGACGGGGACATCCTGACCTCGGCCGGGGTCTCCGCTGGCGTCGACCTGTGCCTGCACCTGATCCGCCGCGACCACGGCGCCGCCGTCACCAACCGGGCCGCCCGCGTCTGCGTCGTACCGCCCTGGCGCGACGGCGGGCAGGCCCAGTACATCGACCGCCCCGTCCCCGAACCCACCGTCGCCACCACCACCGCCACCCGCGCCTGGGCCCTGGAGCGGCTCGCCGAACCGGTCAGCCTCGCCGAGCTCGCCGCCCACGCCCGGATGAGCCTGCGCACCTTCACCCGCCGATTCCGCGACGAGGTCGGCATGACCCCGGTCCAGTGGCTCACCGCCCAGCGGCTCGAAGTCGCCCGCGACCTGCTGGAGTCCAGCGACCTGCCCGTGGACCTGGTCGCCCACCGCGCGGGCTTCGGCACCGCCAACTCCCTGCGCCAGCACATGCGCGCGTCCCTCGGCGTCTCCCCGATCGCCTACCGCCGCACCTTCCGCGCCGCCGCCCCGGCCTCACAGCCGGCATGACCCGGCGGCCGGCATGACCGCGCAGGTAATCGACCGGCCCCGCACGCCCTGCCAGGATGGGATCAACAAGCCCACCGGACAAGGGAATCGGGAGTCAGACATGACCGCGTACGCCATCGGCCACATACGTCCCGAGACGATGAACGAGGACATCCTCCGCTACATCGAGGAGATCCAGTCGACCATGGACCCCTTCGAGGGCCGCTTCCTCGTCCACGGCAGCAAGGTCGAGGTCCTGGAGGGCTCCTTCCCCGGCGACCTCGTGATCATCGCCTTCCCGGACATCGAGCGCGCCCGCGCCTGGTACGCGTCCCCCGCCTACCAGGAGATCCTCCCGCTGCGCGGCCGCCACATCCCCGGCGACATCCTCCTGGTCGACGGCGTCCCGGCCGGCTACGACGCCACGAAGACGGCCGCCGCCCTCCGCGAGTCCGCCGGGCTCTGACGCCACCCGCGCCGGCCGGCCCCGGGTGGCGGGGCCGGTGGCGGGCGCGGGGTGCGAGCATGGCCGTATGCCTACTCACGTGATCACCGGCGCCGGCGCCGCCCGCGCCCGGCAGCTCCTCGAGCGCTACCCCGGCGCCCGGACCCTCGTCGGCGACCTCGCGGACCCCGACCGGCTCTCGTGGGCCTTCTCCAAGCAGCCGATGCCCGAGCGGATCGACTCCCTCCTGCACATCGCCGGGATCGTCGACCTCGGGCCCGTCGGCGAGCTGCGCCCCAAGACCTGGCACCAGCAGCTCAACGTCAACCTCATCGCCCCCGCCGAGGTCACCCGCCTGCTGCTGCCCACCCTGCGGGCCTCCAAGGCGACCGTCGTCTTCGTGAACTCCGGCGCCGGCCTCACCGCGCACCCCGAGTGGAGCGCCTACGCCGCCTCCAAGCACGGCCTCAAGGCCCTCGCCGACTCCCTGCGCGGCGAGGAGAAGGCCAACGGCATCCGGGTCACCTCCGTCTACCCCGGCCGCACCGCCAGCCCCATGCAGGCCAAGGTCCACTCCCAGGAGGGCAAGGAGTACGACCCCGCCGCCTGGATCGACCCCGAGTCCGTGGCCACCACCATCGTCATGGCCGTCGACCTGCCGCGCGACGCGGAGGTCAACGACCTGACCGTCAGGCCCGGCCGATGACCGCGGGTGCCACCGGCGTCGGCTCCCTGCCGGGCGGCGACGCCCGCGAGGCCGCCAAGACCGCCACGGGCTCCTTCGAGGACTTCCCGTACCTCCCCGAACTCCCGGCCCGAGGCCCCGGCGCCGACATGATCGGCCGCTCCCTCGGACTGCTCGTCGACCTGTACGCCCACGTCGAGCCCAGCGGCTGGCGGATCAGCGACCGCCCCGGCCGCGACACCCGCCGGGCCCGCTCCTGGCTCGGCGAGGACCTCGACGCGCTGGAGGAGTTCACCCAGGGGTACACCGGCAGGCTCAAGGTCCAGGCCGTCGGCCCGTGGACCCTGGCCGCCGCCCTGGAGCTGCACGGCGGCGAGGCCGTCCTCCAGGACGCCGGAGCCTGCCGCGACCTGGCCGCCTCCCTCGCCGAGGGCATGCGCGGACACCTGGCCGATGTGCAGAAGCGCGTCCCGGGCGCCGAGATCGTCCTCCAGTACGACGAGCCCTCGCTCACCGCCGTCCTGCGCGGCCGTGTGCGTTCCGCCAGCGGCTACCGCACCTACCGGGCGGTGGACCGGCAGGTGGTCGAGAGCGCCCTGCGCGACCTCTTCTCCGTCCACGACGGGGAGGTCGTCGTGCACTCCTGCGCGCCCGACGTCCCCTTCGCGCTGCTGCGCCGGGCCGGTGCGGCGGCCGTCTCGTTCGATTTCTCGCTGCTCACCGAGCGCGAGGACGACGCCATCGGCGAGGCCGTCGAAGGCGGGATGAAGCTCTTCGCCGGAGTGGTGCCGGGCACCGACGGCCCGTTGTCGGACCCGGGCGGTAGCGTCATGGGTGTCAGGAAGCTTTGGCGCAGGCTGGGGCTGGCCCCGGGGACTCTGGCCGAGTCCGTCGTGGTCACCCCGTCGTGCGGTCTGGCGGGCGCCTCGCCCGCGTACGCCCGCGCGGTGCAGGCCCATTGCGTCAGGGCGGCGAGGTCCCTCGCCGACAACCCTGAGTGACGGTCGAGCACGGGCCACGGGAGGACACGGCATGGCAGCCGAACAGCAGGACACGGCAGTACCGACGGCGGCGCGCGAGCAGCACCAGCTGCTCGCCGAGCAGGTCGAGGAGCACCGCTTCCGGTACTACGTGAACGACCAGCCGGTCGTCAGCGACGCCGAGTTCGACCAGCTGCTGCGCTCGCTGGAGGCCCTGGAGGAGCAGTACCCCGAGCTGCGCACCCCCGACTCGCCCACCCAGAAGGTGGCGGGGGCGTACGAGACGGACTTCGCCTCGGTCGAGCACCGCGAGCGGATGCTCTCCCTCGACAACGCCTTCGACGACGAGGAGCTGACCGCCTGGGCCGAGCGGGTCGCCCGGGACGTGAACACCCCGGACTACCACTACCTGTGCGAGCTCAAGGTGGACGGCCTCGCCGTGAACCTCACCTACGAGAACGGCCGCCTCACCCGCGCCGCCACCCGGGGTGACGGCCGCACCGGCGAGGACATCACGCCCAACGTCCGCACCATCGCCGAGATCCCGGACCGCCTCAAGGGCGACCGGATCCCGGCGCTGGTGGAGATCCGCGGCGAGGTGTACTTCCCGATGGAGAAGTTCGAGGAGCTCAACGCCCGCCTGGTGGAGGCCGAGGGCAAGCCCTTCGCCAACCCGCGCAACGCCGCGGCCGGCTCGCTGCGCCAGAAGGACCCCAAGGTCACCGCGACCCGCCCGCTCCACATGGTGGTGCACGGCATCGGCGCCCGCGAGGGCTTCGAGATCGAGCGCCAGTCCCAGGCGTACGAGCTGCTGCGCGAGTGGGGCCTGCCCACCGCCCGGCACAACGCGGTGGTGTCCACCCTGGAGGAGGTGCGCGCGTTCATCGCCCACTTCGGCGAGAACCGGCACTCCGTGGAGCACGAGATCGACGGCGTCGTCGTCAAGCTCGACGAGATCGCCCTCCAGGGCAGGCTCGGCTCCACCGCCCGCGCCCCGCGCTGGGCGATCGCCTGGAAGTACGCGCCCGAGGAGGTCAACACCAAGCTGGTCGACATCAAGGTCGGCGTCGGCCGCACCGGGCGTGTCACCCCGTACGCGCAGGTCGAGCCGGTGACGGTGGCCGGCTCCGAGGTCGAGTTCGCGACCCTGCACAACCAGGAGGTCGTCAAGGCCAAGGGCGTCCTGATCGGGGACACGGTCGTGCTGCGCAAGGCGGGCGACGTCATCCCCGAGATCCTGGGCCCGGTGGTGGACCTGCGTGACGGCAGCGAGCGGGAGTTCGTGATGCCGTCGGAGTGCCCCGAGTGCGGGACGGCGCTGCGCCCGATGAAGGAGGGCGACATCGACGTCCGCTGCCCCAACGGGCGGACCTGCCCCGCCCAGTTGCGCGAGCGCCTGTTCTACCTGGCGGGCCGGCAGTCCCTGGACATCGAGAACTTCGGCATGGTGGCCGCCGCCGCCCTGACCGGCCCGCTGGAGCCGGCGCAGCCGCCGCTGCTGGACGAGGGCGACCTCTTCGACCTCACCATCGAGGACATCCTCCCCATCAAGGCGTACGTCCGGGACCCTGACAGCGGTCTGCCCAAGCGGGACCCGAAGACCGGCGAGGAGAAGATCGTCACGGTCTTCGCCAACCAGAAGGGCGAGCCGAAGAAGAACGCCCTGGCCATGCTGGAGAACATCGCCGCCGCCAAGCAGCGCCCGCTGGCCCGGATCATCAACGGCCTCTCCATCCGGCACGTGGGCCCGGTCGCCGCGGAGGCGCTCGCCCGCGAGTTCCGGTCGATCGACCGCATCGAACAGGCCACCTTGGAGGAGCTGACCGCCACCGAGGGGGTCGGCGCGATCATCGCGGCCTCCCTCAAGGAGTGGTTCGCCGTCGACTGGCACCAGGAGATCCTGCGCAAGTGGCGGGCGGCCGGCGTGCGCATGGAGGAGGAAGGTTCCGGC
>NZ_JZWV01000704.1 GCF_000966975.1 Streptomyces katrae
GAGGAGGAAGGTTCCGGCGAGGAGGAGGGCCCGCGCCCGCTGGAGGGCCTGACCGTCGTCGTCACCGGCACCCTCCAGAGCCACACCCGTGACGGCGCCAAGGAGGCCCTGCAGAGCCGGGGCGCCAAGGTGACCGGCTCGGTGTCGAAGAAGACCTCCTTCGTCGTGGTCGGCGACAACCCCGGCTCGAAGTACGACAAGGCCGTCCAGCTGAAGCTCCCCATCCTCGACGACGCCGGGTTCGCCGTCCTGCTCGAACAGGGGCCCGACGCGGCCCGCGAGGCGGCCCTCCCCCTGGACGGCGCGGCCGAAGGGGAGTAGATACCGCGAACGGATGCGCGGCGTGCGGCCGTACGGGCGGGCGCACGCCCGGCGCGGCGTCCGGTGGCAAACGGCCGGTACTCGGCTGGTCGAGGGCCGGTGAGCTGTCGGATCATCGGAGGGGTGACGGGGGGGTCCTGGTCCAAACTCACCCGTTCGGCGGATACCGTACTGATGAGGATGGCTGGGTCGCATTCGGGCAACCACCGCCGACTGCTGCCCCTGGGAGCCTCTCCCGTCCTACTGTTGTGGGGTGCGCCTGTCGTGCGCGGCTGCCTGAGGTGCCTTCCAGCCGTGATGGCATGACATCGGGGCCATCGCGCGACATCGGCATCGCCGGCTGTGAGAGGGACGGGCATGAAACCCACCGAAAGCGCCGACCCGTCACCTGAATTCGGCGGGGACCTCCCGTCCTTGCGGGCGGGCCGGCTCGGTGTCCTGGGTGCCAGGACGCCGCAGACCCGTCCCCTGGACACCGGGGCGGGGCAGCAGCGGCGCACCGTGCTGCCCGCCGCCGTCGTGGGCTTCGCCGCCGTGGTCCTCGTGGGCGGGGTCGTCTCCGCACTGACCGCCCGTCAGGCGCTCTTCCCGGGCGGCCCGGTCGGCTGGGCGCTGGCCCTGCTCACCGGCATCATCGTCGGCCACCTCGTCGCCCTCGGCCGGGACCGCTGGTGGGGCGGCACGGGCTCGGGCGCCGCCCTCACCCTCGGCGTGCTCATCCTCTACGGCTGGGTCCCCGCCGGACTGGTCTCGCTGGCGGTGGTCTCCCTGGTCGGGGCCGCGCGCCGGCACCGCTGGCGGCAGGGGCTGCTGCACGGCTCCGTCGACATCCTCGGCATCGGCGCGGGGGCCCTCGTCCTGGCCGCCTTCGGGGACGCGCCGACCGTGGAGTCGCCCTGGCTGCCCACCACCTGGGACCTGGCGGCCGCGCCCGAGGTCGCCCTGGTGGCCGTCTCCTACCTGCTCGTCACCCGGGTCCTGCTGTGGTTCGCGCTCACCCCGCCCGGCGGCGGCCTGCCCACGGTGGCCCGGACGGCCCTGCTGCGCCAGGCCCTGGTGGCGGCGGCCCTGCTCGGCATCGCCCCGCTGATCTGCGTGGTGGCCAGCACCCAGCCGGTGCTGCTGCCGCTGTTCGCCGTACCGCTCATCGCGCTCGACTCCACCCTGTGGATCGCCCGGGCCCGCGCCGAGGAACAGCTGCGCGACCCGCTGACCGGGCTGCCGAACCGGCAGTGGCTGCTGGAGCGGACCTGGTCCGCGCTGGACGAGGCTGAACGTTTGGGCACCCGGTCAGCTCTTGTGCTGATCGACCTGGACCGCTTCCGCGCCGTCAACGACACCCTCGGCCACCTCGCCGGCGACCGCCTGCTGCTCCAGATCGCCGCCCGCCTGCGCCAGGCCCTGCCAGGCCCTCCCGGAGGAGGCGGAAGCGGCCCGCCTGGGCGGCGACGAGTTCGCCGTCCTCCTCCCCACCACCGACTCCACCACCAGCGCCCAGCGGGTCGCCCGCCACCTGGTCGCCGAGCTCAGCTCCCCCCTCGACCTGGACGGCCTCACCCTCGTCCTGGAGGCCAGCGCCGGCCTCGCCGTCTTCCCCGACCACGCCCTCGACGCGGAGGGCCTGCTGCGCCGGGCCGACGTGGCCATGTACCAGGCCAAGCGGGACCGCACCGGCGTGGAGGTCTACGAGTCCAAGCGCGACAGCAACACCCCTGACCGGCTCGGCCTCCTGGGCGACCTGCGCCGCGCCCTGGACGCGGGCGAGGTGGAACTCCACTACCAGCCCAAGGTCCGCTTCGACGGACAGGTGGCCGGCCTGGAGGCCCTGGTCCGCTGGGTCCACCCCGAACGCGGCCGGGTCCCTCCCGACGAGTTCATCGCCATCGCCGAGACCTCCGGCCTGATGCCGCACCTCACCGAGTACGTCCTGGAGACCGCCCTGGCCCAGGTCGCCCGCTGGCGCGCCCAGGGCCTCAAGGTCCCGGTCGCCGTCAACGTCTCCCCGCGCGACGTCCACACCCCCGGCTTCGCCGGCGCCGTCGCCGCCCGCCTGGCCCGCCACGGGGTGCCCGCGAGCGGCCTCCAGCTGGAAATAACGGAACACGTCCTCCTGGAGGACCCGCAGCGCGCCGCCGACACCATGGCGGGCCTCACGGGCCACGGCGTGAAGATGTCCCTCGACGACTTCGGCACGGGATACTCCTCCCTGGTCCACCTGCGCCGCCTCCCGGTGAGCGAGCTGAAGATCGACCGCTCGTT
>NZ_JZWV01000705.1 GCF_000966975.1 Streptomyces katrae
CTCGTTCGTCGCCCGGCTGGCGGTCGACGCCCAGGACGCGGAGATCGTCCGCTGCACGGTCGACCTGGCCCACTCCCTGGGCCTCCTGGTCGTCGCGGAGGGCGTGGAGGACGACGAGACGTGGGAACGCCTGCGGGACCTGGGCTGCGACGCCGTCCAGGGCTGGCTGGTCGCGGCCGCGATGCCCCCGCAGGAGGCCACGGCCTGGCTCCTGGCCCGAGGCGAACGCGGCTGGCGCCGCCCGGCGGACATCACGGCGGAACTGGCCGCCACGGCCGACACCCCGGCCCCGTAGCGGTTCCCTGCGGGGCGTGGGCGGGGCCGGCCCGGTCCCGCCCGGGCGTCGGGTGCGGGCGGTGGGCCGCCGCACGGGCTGGATTTCGCGCAGCGAAATTCCAGCCCCGC
>NZ_JZWV01000706.1 GCF_000966975.1 Streptomyces katrae
TTTGAGGCGCGGGGTCTGGGGCGGAGCCCCAGGGGCTTTTCAGCCGCGCCGGCGTCTGAGGCGGGAACGGGCGAAGGGTGGGGCGGGGAGACGGCTCCGCGCAGCGCTGCACCCACCCCGCGCCGCAGGCCCGCGGCAAACCGTTTACCAGGTCCAGGGGCGGGCCCCATAGGATTGGCCCCGAAACTACACAACACTCACCACCCCCAGAGGATCGCTGCATGCCTGGCATCACGCGCGAGGAGGTCGCCCACCTCGCTCGGCTGGCACGTCTGGAACTGAAGAGCGAAGAGCTCGACCACTTCGCCGGACAGCTCGACGACATCATCGGCGCGGTCGCCCGCGTTTCCGAGGTCGCCGACCAAGACGTCCCGCCGACCTCCCACCCGCTCCCGCTGACGAACGTCATGCGCGCGGACGAGGTCCGTCCCTCGCTCACCCCCGAGCAGGCGCTTTCCGGCGCTCCCGCCCAGGAGCAGCAGCGTTTCAAGGTGCCGCAGATCCTGGGGGAGGACTAATCACCATGGCTGACACCAACATCATCAAGCTGACGGCCGCCCAGACCGCCGAGAAGATCGCCTCCGGCGAGCTCACGGCCGTCGAGGTCACCGAGGCCCACCTCGCCCGCATCGACGCGACCGACGAGAAGGTCCACGCCTTCCTCCACGTCGACCGCGAGGGCGCCCTCGCGCAGGCCCGCGCCGTCGACGCCAAGCGCGCCGCGGGCGAGAAGCTCGGCCCGCTGGCCGGCGTCCCGCTCGCCCTCAAGGACATCTTCACCACGGTCGGCGTACCGACCACCGTCGGTTCGAAGATCCTCGAAGGCTGGATCCCGCCCTACGACGCCACCCTGACGCGCAAGCTCAAGGAAGCCGACGTCGTCATCCTCGGCAAGACCAACATGGACGAGTTCGCCATGGGCTCCTCCACCGAGAACAGCGCCTACGGCCCGACCGGCAACCCCTGGGACCTCACCAAGATCCCCGGTGGTTCCGGCGGCGGCTCCGCGGCCGCCCTGGCCGCCTTCCAGGCCCCGCTCGCCATCGGCACGGACACCGGCGGCTCCATCCGCCAGCCCGCCGCCGTCACCGGCACCGTCGGCGTGAAGCCCACCTACGGCGGCGTCTCCCGCTACGGCATGGTGGCCTTCTCCTCCTCCCTCGACCAGGGCGGCCCGTGCGCCCGTACGGTCCTGGACGCGGCCCTCCTCCACGAGGTCATCGCCGGCCACGACCCGCTCGACTCCACCTCCATCGACGCCCCGGTCCCGCCGGTCGTCGAGGCCGCCCGCAACGGCTCCGTCGCCGGCATGCGCGTCGGTGTGGTCAAGCAGTTCCGCGGCGAGGGCTACCAGGCCGGCGTCGTCCAGCGCTTCGACGAGTCCGTCGAGCTCCTCAAGGAGCTCGGCGCCGAGATCGTCGAGCTGGACTGCCCGTCCTTCGACCTCGCCATGGCCGCGTACTACCTGATCGCGCCGTCCGAGTGCTCCTCCAACCTGGCCCGCTTCGACGCCATGCGCTACGGCCTGCGCGTCGGCGACGACGGCACGAAGTCCGCCGAGGAGGTCACCGCCCTCACCCGCGAGGCCGGCTTCGGCGACGAGGTCAAGCGCCGCATCATCCTCGGCACGTACGCGCTCAGCTCCGGCTACTACGACGCGTACTACGGCTCCGCCCAGAAGGTCCGCACGCTCATCTCGAAGGACTTCGAGAAGTCCTTCGAGCAGGTCGACGTGATCGTCTCCCCGACGACCCCGACCACCGCCTTCGCCATCGGTGAGCGCACCGACGACCCGCTGGCGATGTACCTCGCGGACCTGTGCACCATCCCGACCAACCTGGCCGGCAACTCCGCCATGTCGCTGCCCTGCGGCCTGGCCCCGGAGGACGGCCTGCCGGTCGGTCTGCAGATCATCGCCCCGGCGATGAAGGACGACCGTCTCTACAAGGTCGGCGCGGCCGTCGAGGCCGCCTTCGTCGAGCGCTGGGGCCACCCGCTGCTTGAGGAGGCTCCGTCGCTGTGAGTTCGAGTGCGCTGTCCAAGGCCAAGGGCTTCAAGAAGTCGAAGACCGGGACCTACCTGTCGATGGGCACCACCGCCTTCGGTGCCATCAGTGTGATCAAGCAGGTGCGCAAGGCCCGCACCGAGCACGACACGCTCCAGCTCGTCGACGCCGTCGTGTCCGCCGCCGCCATCGTCACCGGCCTCGCGATCCTGTACCGCGAGCTGAAGCGCCTGGGCGACGACGACGTCCTGCTGGGCTGAGAGGGAAAGTTTCACCGTGACCACCTTCACCGAACTGCTGTCGTACGAAGACGCCCTCGCGTCGTACGACCCCGTCATGGGCCTTGAGGTCCATGTCGAGCTCGGCACCAAGACCAAGATGTTCTGCGGCTGCTCCACCGAGCTGGGCGCCGAGCCCAACTCGCAGACCTGCCCCACCTGCCTCGGTCTCCCCGGCTCGCTCCCGGTCGTCAACGCGATCGGCGTCGAGTCCGCCGTCAAGATCGGTCTCGCGCTGAACTGCGAGATCGCCGAGTGGTGCCGCTTCGCCCGGAAGAACTACTTCTATCCGGACATGCCGAAGAACTTCCAGACCTCCCAGTACGACGAGCCGATCGCCTTCAACGGCTACCTCGACGTCCAGCTGGAGGACGGCGAGATCTTCCGTGTGGAGATCGAGCGCGCGCACATGGAGGAGGACACCGGCAAGTCGCTGCACGTCGGCGGCGCCACCGGCCGTATCCACGGCGCGTCCCACTCCCTGCTGGACTACAACCGCGCCGGCATCCCCCTCATCGAGATCGTCACCAAGCCGATCGAGGGCGCCGGCGAGCGGGCCCCCGAGGTCGCCAAGGCGTACGTGGCCGAGCTGCGCGAGGTCATCAAGGCGCTCGGCGTCTCCGAGGCCCGGATGGACAAGGGCCAGATGCGCTGCGACGTCAACCTGTCGCTGCGCCCGAACGGGACGAAGGAATTCGGCACCCGCTCGGAGACCAAGAACGTCAACTCGCTGCGCTCCGTCGAGCGCGCGGCCCGCTTCGAGATCCAGCGCCACGCGGCGGTGCTCTCGTCGGGCGGCTCCATCGTGCAGGAGACCCGGCACTTCCACGAGGAGGACGGCTCCACCACGGCCGGCCGCATCAAGGACAACGCCGAGGACTACCGGTACTTCCCGGAGCCCGACCTGGTCCCCGTCGCCCCGGCCCGCGCCTGGGTCGAGGAGCTGCGCGCCGCCCTCCCGGAGATGCCGCGCCTGCGCCGCAACCGACTCCGCGAGGAGTGGGGCGTCAGCGAGCACGACATGCAGTCCATCCTCAACGCCGGCGCGGTGGACTCCATCGTCGCCACGATCGAGGAGGGCGCCGACTCGGCGGCCGCCCGCAAGTGGTGGATGGGCGAGCTCGCCCGCAACGCCAACGAGCAGGGCGTGTCGGTCGACGAGCTGCCGATCACCCCGGCCCAGGTGGCCCGTATCGCGGCCCTGGTCGCGGCCGGCGACCTGAACGACAAGCTGGCCCGCCAGGTCATCGAGGGCGTCCTCGCCGGCGAGGGCACCCCGGACGAGGTCGTCGAGAAGCGCGGCCTGAAGGTCGTCTCGGACGAGGGCGCGCTGGGCGCGGCCGTGGACGAGGCCATCGCGGGCAACGCGGCCATCGCCGACAAGATCCGCGGTGGCAAGATCGCCGCCGTCGGCGCCCTGGTCGGCGCGGTCATGAAGACCACCCGCGGCCAGGCCGACGCGGCCCGCGTCAAGGAGCTCATCCTGGAGAAGCTCGGCGTCTCCGAGGGCTGAGCCGGCTGATCGCTTCGCAGGGGAGTGGCCCGCACCGGATCCGGTGCGGGCCACTCCGCCATGTGCGCTGACGGAGACCGGATCACCGGGCTACCCTTGATCGCTGATCAGCCCACCCGCCGCTCTGCTGGGGAGGCAGCCATGGAAGAGCTTCGTGAGTACGACGTCCACGAGGCCGAGGGCCGCTTCTTGCAGATCATGGAGCGGGTGGCCGCCGGCGAAGAGGTGGCGATCACCAAGGCGGGCACACCGATTGCCAAGGTGATTCCCTTGCATCCCGGCGTCCCGCGGACGGGCCGCGGTTCCCTAGCGGGCGCGATCCACATCCCGGACGACTCCGA
The DNA here is from genome assembly GCF_000966975.1 of Streptomyces katrae. GTDB lineage: Bacteria > Actinomycetota > Actinomycetes > Streptomycetales > Streptomycetaceae > Streptomyces > Streptomyces katrae. Next base: position 4,138 of record NZ_JZWV01000706.1, read on the forward strand.
TGAGCTGCCCGGCGACGTTGGCGACGCCTTCGGGATGGGTTGATGGGGTTTTACTGCATGACCATCCGGCCCAAGGAGCGGATCGGGCCGTGGGAAGAGGGAACGGACCTGCTGTCGGTGACGGCGGAGGCGGGGAGCTGCCGATGAGCGCTGCTCCCACAACGTACGGGGGATACGGGTGGAGATCGGGGCGATGGTCGTCGCCGTCGTGGGTGTGGCGGGGACGCTGGGGGCGTCGCTGCTCACGCAGCGGGGCGCGGAGCGGGCGAAGCGGCGGGAGATAGAACTCGTACGGGAGCACGAGGAGGTACGGGAGAACCTGGCCCTGCGGCGCACCTGCTACGCGGCCCTCAACCGGGACTCGCGCCAGTACACCACCGCCCTCAACCGCCACCTGCACGTGATGCGGGAGCAGGGGGTGCAGGACGCGGACCGGGAGGCGCTCGACGCGGCGAAGGCCGCGCACCGGGACACGTACTCCGAGGCGCAGATGATCGCCCCGGACGCCGTGCTCGCCGCCGCGACCGCCGTCAACCACGCCCTGACCCTGGTCTACGGGCAGGTCAAGCGCCTGGAGCGGGGCGCCCCCGAGGCGGGCGAGACGATGGAGACCGTCTCCCGGGCCCAGCAGGCGATCTGGGACCTGCTCAGGGAGATGCGCGCGGCCATGCGGGTGGACCTCGGGGTGTCGGCGGCCGACTGAAGCCGCCGCCCCGCTACTTCCTCAGGGTGGGCGTGCCCAGGACGAGCCGGCCCATTCCGCAGGTGTTCCCCGGGTCGACGTAGGAGATGTCCAGGCGCCGGCCGTTCGCCACGTCGAGCGACAGGGGTTCCGGGGACCCGACCCGCAGGGTCCCGCTCCACACGGACTTCCCGTCCACCCCCACGCTGACGCGCGCGTTCGCGTGCGTCGAGGCGTCGTCGACCCCGGCGACCATGGTCAGGGTCTTCCAGCCGCCGCCCAGGTCGTAGGAGGCCGCCCCGTCGCAGATCTTGTAGGGTCCGGCGGCCACCAGGGCGGTGTCGTAGCGCTGGGAACCGAGCGTGCCGTCACCGGCCTCGAACCAGGCGTACTCGCCCTTGGCGACCGGCTGGAGGGTGGTCAGCGAGACCCCGCCCGCGTCGGACGCGGCAGGGGGCGGAGTGGACGAGCGGGACGCGGACGGGGCCGTCGGCTGCGTGCCTCCCGCACGGTCCGGGCTGCCGTCGCCCTCGTCCCCGAACAGCTTCACGCCGGTGATGACCGCGGTGGCCAGGAGTACCGCGCAGGCGGCCGCGACCAGTACCGGGCTGCGTCGCCGCGCCGTCGGCGCCGGTGCGGGCCGCGCGTCCTGGATCTCTTCATGCGGGACGGAGACCACCGCCTGGCGAACCTCCTGCACCCAGCCGGCCAGGCTCAGCGGCCGCTGCTCCGGGTCGACGGCGCAGAGCGCCGCGATCCGCTCCCGCCGCCCGGGGTCCAGCGCCGCGACCTGCGGCAGCTCCGCCATCGCCTCGGCCAGGAGGCCCGGCGTGCGGGGCGGGGACTCCCCGCTCAGCAGGAAGTAGGCGAGGGCCCCGAAGGCGTACCGGTCCGTGGCGGGGGTGCGGCGGCCGTCGAAGACCTCGGGGGCCGCGTAGCCGGGGGTGAACCAGATCTCCGCCGTGCGGTGTTCGGCGGTCAGCTTGCTGAGGCCGAAGTCGACCAGCGTGGCCTGCCCGTCGGCGTCGACCATCACATTGCCGGGGGAGAGGTCGCCGTGGACCACCTGACGCCCGGACGGGGTGGCCTTCCCCGAGTGCAGCCAGTCCAGTACCTCGGCCAGCTGTTCCAGCGTCCGCAGCACCTCGCGCCGTCCGGCGGGGGTGGAGAGGTCCCGCTCGGCCCGCCAGTCGCGCAGGTCGACGCCGTTCACGCGGTTCATCACCAGCACCAGGGACCGTCCGGACAGGCCGGAGGCCTCACCCGCCCGGTGGATCGGCGGGCCCTCGAAGTGCTCCCGTACACCGACGACCCCGGGGCGGTGGACGAAGCGCAGCAACTCGGCCTGCTCGTTCCACTTCTGGCTGATCCGGGAGAACTCCTCGGACGTGATCGTCGTCTTGGAGTCGAGCACCTTGACGACGACGGGCTCGGCCCCGCCCGCCAGCTCCAGCTCCGCGAGATGGATCACGGCCTCGCCGCCGCGCCCGATGGACCGCAGCAGCCGGTACCGGTCGGGCGCCGAGTCGGGTCCGATGTACAGCTTCTGGCTGGTCAATCCGCCCCCCGGGCCAGTCAGTTGGTGGAGATCAGCTTGGCTGGCCGGGGCGGGTGGGGTCAATGGGAAACGGCGGTCGCGAGGAAGGAGGCCCAGGCGCCCGGGGCGACGGTGACGATCGGGCCGCCGGTCACCTTGGAGTCCCGGACGTGCACGGCGGCGGGGTGGGCGGCCACCTCGACGCAGTCGCCGCCGGCGTCGCCGCTGTAGCTCGACTTCTGCCAGTGGTACGCGACTTCGACGCAATTACCGCCCGCATCGCTGCTGTAGCTCGACTTGAACCAGGCCAGTTGGTGGGTCATGACTCTCCTAGCAGGTCGTCCAGCAGGCTCTTGCTGTGCTCGATGGAGAGCGCCTGCGAACGCAGCATCCCATACTTGAGATGGAGGAGATGGACCTCGTCCGGGTCGTCCTGGAGGAAGCTGACGTGCTGCCCCTCCAAGTAGCCGAGCTGATCGTGATCTGGGGTCTCCAGGAGTACCAACGGGCCAGCGAGACCGGCGTGGGAGTCGCGGTCGGTGCGGATGATCTGGAAGCCGACGAAGGGCAGTTCGGCCATTGCGCGGAGATGGCGCAGTTGTCCCCTTAGGACGGCTCGACCGCCGATGGGGCGCTCCAGCAGGGACTGTTCGACGATGAAGTGCATCACCGGTGGCTGGGGCGCCCGTTGGAAGAGCTTCTGCCGGGCGATGCGGTCCTCTGTCTGCTGGCTGATCTGGTCCGTGGGCATGGGTGGGTAGAAGTTGGAGAAGACTGCCGCCGCGTACTCGGGGGTCTGGAGCAGTCCTGGAACGGCTGCGTTCTCGTAGGAAAACAGGCTCAGCGCTTCCTCTTCGTGCTCCATGTACTCCCGGGCGAAGGCTGGATATCGCTCGCGGCGTGGAATGGCTGCCGCCGCGTCATGAAGCACTCCTTTCGAGTCGAGGTGGTTGTCGAGGACCTCGGCCATCCGGACGGATAGCGGCCTCCGGCCCTGTTCCACGGAGGCGATGGACTCCACGTCGCAGAAGGCCAGTTCGGCCAGTTGCACCTGGGTGTACCCGGCGCGCTTGCGCTGATGGGCCAGCAGGACGCCGACGACCTTCCAAGAGGCGTTGCGCTTGGGCCTGTTGCTCTGGGGCATGCCGGACACTTTCCCCCCTCCCGGCCCGGCTGACCCGCGAACCGCACGTACACCACCCGTACAAAACCGGTGTACGAGCTATTTCTGTAGTGATCGATAGAGAAAGCGTGTACCGTTGAATCTGTAACGACCGCTAGGGAAATGAACGAGGTCCTGCCATGTCTGTCATCACTGCTGCCTACGCCCGTACCGTCCGCAAGGAAAGCGGCGGTCCCGGTCTGCTGCTGGCCCACGGTGGAGGCGGCGGCGTCGAGAGCAACTTCGGGGTGATCCTCGACGCGCTCGCCGCCGAGTACAGCGTCGTGGGCGTCGACTACCCGGGGGCCGGGGAGACCCCGGTGGCCGAGGGGCCGCTCCGGCTGGACGAGCTGGCCGATCAGCTGGTGGCCGCCGCCGACGCCGAAGGGCTGGAGACCTTCGCGGTGCTCGGGTACTCCCTCGGGGGGAACGTGGCGCTGCGGATCGCCGCCCGGTATCCGGAGAGGGTGACCGCACTCGTGCTCACGGCCACCTTCGTGCGCGCCGGCAACCGGCTGAAGTTCGTCGGCGACCTGTGGTCGGGGCTGGCCGCACGCGGGGAGAACGAGCTGCTGGCGCGGCTGATGGTGCCGCTGGCGCTCAACCCGGCGGTGCTGGAGGGGCTGAGCGCCGAGGAGGCCGAGGAGGTGGTGCGGGCGACCGCCGCTTCCGTGACGGCCGGCACGGTGGGGCAGGTCGACCTGATCAAGGGGGCCGACCTGCGGGCCGAGGCCGCCGGGGTCTCCGTGCCGGCCCTGGTGATCGCGACCACCGAGGACCGGCTCGTGCCCCTGGAGCTCCAGAAGGAGCTGGCCGAGGCCGTGCCGGGCGCCCGGTACGCGGAACTGCCCACCGGGCACCTCCCCTTCGCCGAGCGCCCGGCCGAATGGGCCGCGCTGATCACGGAGTTCCTCAGCGAGCAGCGGCCTGCCGGTTGAGGAAGGCCAGGCGGGCGGGCTTGGCCGGGAGGTAGACCTCGGGGAGGTCGATCTCCGGGAGTTCCACCTCCGGGCCGAGCTCGAAGCCGGAACGTTCCAGCAGGGCGATCGCCTTGGCGTTGCGGGCGTCCGGCTCGCCGACCACTCGCACGGCACCGCCGTCCTTGAACAGGTAGGCGATGAAGGCCTCTATCAGGGCCCCGGTGAAGCCGTGCCGGGCCGGGCCCTTGGTGGGGCCGATCAGCAGGTGCACGCCGACGTCCCCGGGCTGGACCTCGTAGCACTCGCTCACCCGGTCCTCGGCGCAGTCGTACGTCTGGAAGAGCGCGACCTGCTCCCCGTCGAGGCTGACCATGAACGCGTGGTGGGTGGTGCGGCGGTCCACGTCCTCGTAGATCTCCTGCACCAGCTCGCGGCTCGCCTCACCCATGCCCCAGAAGCGTGCCCGCTCCTCGGTGACCCAGCTGTGGATCAGGGCGGCGTCGGCGGCGGGCTCGACGGGGGTGAAGGAGACGGTGCCGAAGCCCTCGACGGGGTGGGTGTAGACGGGGGTGCGGGTCATGAGCGTTCCTTGGTGAGGCGGGTCCAGTCGGTGACGACGGGGACGAGTTCGCAGCGGGCCCAGAGCGGGAGCTGGTCGCGGTGGTGAGGGGAGCCGGTGACGCCGTCGGCGCCGAGCGGGACCGCCCAGAGGCTGTTCTCGCGGTCGGCCAGGTCCCAGACGTAGCGGGCGGCCGAGGCCCGGGCGACGGTGTCGGTGACGCCGGGGACGGACGAGGTGGCGTTCACGCAGTCGTGGTCGCCACCCAGGCCGGGCCACTCGGCGTCCGGGTCCGGGACGGCCTGCCAGGGGGTCAGGCGGTGGGAGTCCGACCAGGGGGCCTCGGGGGCTTCGGCCGCCGCCGTCTCCTCCAGGGCGGCGCGGACGTGTGCGGCGCGGTCCAGGCCGGGGAGGAGGTGCGTGGTGAGGAGGCCCTCCAGGGCGTAGCCGACGCGGGGGATCAGGTACAGCCAGGGGTGGAACACCTCGGGGCCGTCGGGGGCGCCTGCCAGCTCCGCGAAGACGGGGTCGGCCGCGAGACGGCGTACGACGGCCGTGCGGAAGGAGGCGAAGACGGCGGCGTCGGTGCTGTCGGCCTCCATGCGGCGGTCCCAGTCCAGCAGCCGGTCACGGAGCCGGGCCGCGGCGGGGGAGAGGGGTTCGAGGCCGGGCAGCAGGGCGAGGAGCGGGGCGGCGGAGGCCAGGTGGGTGTCGCGGTGGACGTCCGCCATCGCCTTCGGGGACCAGTCGGCCGAGTCGCTGAGCAGGGCGCGGATCCGGTCGGCGCGGTGCGGGGGAGCGAACTCCACGCCGAGCGGGGACGCGATCCCGCGCGCGTTCGCCATCACGGCGAAGCCCCGCACCGGTTCGGCGGGGGTCTCGGCCCAGCCGCGCCAGGCGTGGCGGGCGTCCCAGGCGGGCACCGGGCGCAGCCGGTTCGCGGCCTCGCGCAGCGGGACGGCGCCCGCGACGCGGTGCAGCAGGCCGCCCTCGGAGTCGGCGGCGTGCACCACGTTGACGGGCTCGGCCCAGCCGTCGAGGGCCCGGTCCACGTCGGCGACGGTGCGGGCGCGCAGCAGGGCGGGGAGGGCGGCGAAGCCGAGGTCGGCGCGGACACGGGGCGGGTAGCGCAGGGAGAGGGCGCGGGAGTCCTCGTTGACGATCACCGGGCCACGGGCCGTCTCCAGGATCTCGACCTCGACGTCCTCGGCGCCGGCCACGGTGATCGTCTCGGTGTGACGGGCGACCGGTTCCCAC
>NZ_JZWV01000707.1 GCF_000966975.1 Streptomyces katrae
GAGATGTGTATAAGAGACAGGGTTCCCACTCGCCGTCGGGGCCCAGCGCCTCGACGCCGTAGGCCGCGGGGCGCAGCCGCTCGGTGTAGAGGTCCTGGTAGTCGGCCATGGCGTTGGTGATGGCCCAGGCGACGGAGCCGGCGTGGCCGAAGTGGGCCAGGCCGGGGACGCCGGGGACGGCCAGGCCGAGGACGTCGTACTCGGGGCAGGCCAGGCGGATCTGCTGGTAGACGCCCGGGTCCTCGATGAACCGGTGCGGGTCGCCCGCGATGATCGCCGCGCCGGTGGCGGTGCGGTCGCCCGGGACCAGCCAGCCGTTGCTGCCGGCGGTGCCGGGGCCGTCGGTGGCGAAGAGGGTGGTCGCCGCGTCGCCGAGGGCGCGGGCGACGCGGTCGCGCCAGAGCTTGGTCGCGAAGCCCGCGAACAGGATGTGCGTGCCGATCCAGATCGAGAGCGGGACCCACGGCTCCCAGGGGGCCGGGGTGTGGCCGGCGGCGGCGAAGCGGTCGTCGCGGGCCGGGCCCTCGGCCAGGCCCGCGTTGACCCCGTCGACGTACGCGGCGACCCAGGCGGCGGTGTCCGGGTCCAGGGCCTCGAAGCAGCGGCGGGCGGTGTCGTCGAGGCGGGCCTGGCGGGCGAAGCGGTCCCAGGGGACGCAGTCGGCCCCCAGGAACGAGGCGCTGGAGCCCTGGGCGCGGTGCCGCTCCACCTCCAGCTGCCAGGCCCGGTCCCGGACGGTGACGCGGCCCTGCGCATAGGAGAGGCGGAGCGGGTCGGACGCGCGCAGATGCGGTATGCCCCAGCTGTCGCGGTAGACCTCGTAGGCCTCGGTGGTCACAGCGCTCACGCTCTTCCCCCAGTGTCTTAGGTTAGGCTGGCCTAACTATAAGGGGGTCTGAGGGGGTGTCGGCCGCCGGGTCGTCTCCGCGAGGGACGGCCCCGGGCCGGTCAGGCGCCCACGGTGCCGTCGATCGCCTCCCGGAGGAAGTCCGCGTGGCCGTTGTGGCGGGCGTACTCGTGGATCATGTGGAGCATGACGAGGCGCAGCGAGGCCTCCTCCTCCCACCTCGGCACGTACACCGTCACGTCCAGCGACTCGGCGGCGGCCTCGACGGCACGGGAGTGCGCCACCTCCGCCTCCCACGCGGCGAAGGCCTCGGCGCGGGTCGCGCCGGAGGCGTCGTAGGCGGCCTGGAAGTCGCGGCTGTCCGACCACAGGTGGGGGACCTCCGCGTCCCCGCCGATCGTGCGGCGGAACCACTGGCGCTCCACCTCCGCCATGTGCCGGACCAGGCCCAGCAGGGAGAGGGTGGAGGGCGGGGAGGCCTGGCGGCGCAGCTCTTCGTCGGTGAGCCCGTCGCACTTCCAGGCGAGGGTGGCCCGGTGGAAGTCGAGGAAGGCCCGGAGGGTCTCGCGTTCGTCCCCGGTCAGGGGCGGGCCGATGCGTTCGGTGGTGTCCATGGCGCGATCTTGCCGCTCTTTCGGCAGCTCGGGAACCGATTTCACGCCCAACTGCCGGTCGCCGGTCGCCGGTCGTGGAACGCCGGTCGTGGGTCGCCAGGTCGGGCGGTCGGCCTGTCGCAGGTCGCAGGTCGCGGGGCGCGGGTTCGCCGGGGGCCGGTGTCCCCGGCCGGGCGGTGCCCCGCCGGGGACACCGGCCCCCGGCGGGGCGCCGTACGTCCCTCAGCCCTGCCAGATGTAGGGGACGGTGACGCCGAGCACCCCGAAGCCCAGCCGCTCCAGGATCGGCCGGCTGTCGTCCATGGCGTCGACCTGGAGGTAAGGGATCCCCCGCTCGGCCGCGATCCTGGCGCGGTGCGCCACCAGCAGCCGGTAGATGCCCCGGCCCCGCCAGTCCGGGTCCGTGCCGCCGCCCCACAGGCCGGCGAAGTCGCTGCCCGCCCGGATCTCCAACCGGGCCGAGCTGACCGGGACCTCCCCGGCCATCGCCACCACGACCTCGATCGAATCCGGGTCCTCGCGCAGCTCGGCGAGCACGGCCTGCTTGATCCGGGGCCGCTCGACACCGAAGGCCCGGTCGTGCGCGGCCATCATCAGGTCAACGCCCGCCTCGTCCGTCACCCGCAGCAGGGTGATCCCCTCCGGCGGCTCCACCGGCAGGGCGGCCAGGTCGGCGGTCCGGCCCACCATCAGCGTCTCGGCCGGCTCCGGGACGAAGCCCGCCGCGCGCAGCCGGTCGCCCAGGTCGGCAGGGCGGTCGTGCGTGTACAGCTTCCACTCGAACCCCGGCCCGCCCTCCGCCGGCCCGCCCTCCGCCGGCCCGCGCGCGCCGAAGTGCGCCACCGCGCGCGCCGAAGTGCGCCACCTGCGCCGCGATCTCCGCGTCCGCCGTGTCCTCGTCGAGGTCCGACCACAGCACCCCGCTCCAGCCGGGGACGCTCATCCGCACGACCCGGCCCACCCGCTCCACGTCCGGGCCCTGCGCACCGCGCCGCACCTCGGCGTCGTAGTGGTCGCGCACCTTCAGGAGTTCATCAAGATCCATCGTCATGCGCGCAGCTCATCAGCTGATCCTCCACCCCCACAAGTGCAATAACCTCGCCTGGTGAACGACGAGCACACCATCTACACCGGCAAGGCCACCCCCGACGCCGCCGCCGACCGCGGCTGGCTCCTGGGCCACTTCAAGGCGCCGGGCGACCCCCGCCACAGCGAGGACGTCGAGATCAAATGGGGGGTCCACCCCAAGGGCGAGGCACGCGAACGCTGGGTCACCGGCGAACGGCGCACCGCCCTCCAGGTGCTCATCAGCGGCCGCTTCCGGCTGGAGTTCCCCGGCCGCACCGTCGTCCTCGCCGAACAGGGCGACTACGTCGTCTGGGGCCGCGGCGTCGACCACTCCTGGTACGCGGAGGAGGACACCGTCGTCCTCACCGTCCGCTGGCCCTCCGTCCCGGGCTACCGGGCCGACGCACCCGCCGACGGCCAGGCCTGTGACGATGCACACGAAACAGACCAACGATCACGAAACGCTGAGATCGTGTCGAACGAGGTGTAAACCCAAGCACCCTGGCCGCCCCCGGCGGCCGGACCTTTCACAAGTTCACGACTCACCAGTCCACGACTTCACGAGTTCAAGCGTTCTTTGCGTCGGGCCGACTCCCGCTGAAGATCCGAACCACCAGGGAGCACGTCCGTTGGCAGCAATCGCACGGTGGTGCATGCGGCACCGGCTGGTCACCGTCCTGATCTGGCTGCTCGCCCTCGGCGCGACCGGCGCCGCGGCCACCGCCACCGGGACGGCGTTCTCCAACGACTACGAGGTCCCCGGCACCGAGTCGAACAAGGCCAACGTCCTCCTGCGCGACGGCTTTCACGGCCAGGGCGGCGACACCGACACCGTCGTCTGGCGGACCCCGGACCACCAGACCGCACGGACCCCCGACGTCGAACGCCGCATGACCCGAACGCCGCATGACCCGGGCCCTGGACGCCATCGCCGCCCTCCCCGGCGTCGGCTCCGTCACCGGCCCCTACGGAACCGGCCCCGCCGGCGATGCCCAGATCAGCCCCGACGGCCGCACCGCCTACGCCGTGGTCACCTTCGACCGGCAGGCCGACTCCGTACCCAAGGCCCAGGCCCAGGCCGTCGTCGAAGCGGCGAAGAACCCCGCCACCGAGACCGACGGCCTCCAGGTCGAACTCGGCGGCCGTGCCATCGGCCTGACCGAGGCCCCCAGCCCCCACCTCGCCGAGGTCATCGGCGTCGCCATCGCCGCCGTCGTCCTCTTCCTCGCCTTCGGCTCCCTCGCCGCCAGCCTGCTGCCCATCGCCACCGCCCTCGTCAGCGTCGGCAGCGCCTATTTCGGCATCACCCTCCTCGGGCACGCCATGGCCGTCGCCGACTTCGCCCCGATGCTCGGCACCCTCGTCGGTCTCGGCGTCGGCATCGACTACGCCCTCTTCATCGTCACCCGGCACCGCAAGGGCCTGGCCCGCGGTCTCACCGTCGAGGAAGCCGCCGAGAACGCCGTCGCCACCACCGGCCGGGCCGTCGTCTTCGCCGGGGCCACCGTCTGCATCGCCCTCCTCGGCATGCTGGTGCTGCGCCTGGGCTTCCTCAACGGCGTCGCGATAGCCGCCTCCCTCACGGTGGTCCTCACCGTCGCGGCCTCCGTCACCCTGCTCCCCGCCCTCCTCTCGTACATCGGGGTGCGGGCCCTGTCCCGCCGAGAACGCCGCAGGCTCGCCGCCGAAGGCCCCCGGCCCGACACCCCCACCGGCTTCGCGGCCCGCTGGTCGGCCTTCGTCGAACGCCACCCCAAACTCCTCGGCCTGGTCGCCGCCCTCGTCATGGCGGTCCTCGCCCTGCCCACCCTCTCGCTCCACCTCGGCACCTCCGACCAGGGCAACAACCCGGCCACCTCCACCACCCGCAAGGCCTACGACCTGCTGGCCGACGGCTTCGGCCCGGGCGTGAACGGCCCGCTCACGGTCGTCGCCCGGCTCGACGGCGCCGGTGACCGCGTCGCCGTCCAGCGACTGGCCGACGCCCTGCGCACCACCCACGGCGTCGCCTCCACGGGCCCGGCCGTCTTCAACCGCAGCGGGGACACCGCGGTCCTGACGGTCGTCCCGGACTCCGCCCCGCAGTCCCGGGCCACGAGCGCACTCGTCGACCGCCTCCGCGAGGACGTCATCCCGCGCGCCGGACACGGCAGCACCATGAAGGCCCACGTCGGCGGGGTCACCGCCGGCTACGACGACTTCGCCGAAGTGATCGTCGGCAAGCTGCCGCTCTTCGTCGGCGTGGTCATCGCCCTCGGCTGCCTGCTCCTGCTGCTCGCCTTCCGCTCCTTCGGCATCCCGCTCAAGGCGGCCGCCATGAACGTCGCCGCCGTCGCCTCCTCCTTCGGCGTCGTCGTCGTGATCTTCCAGTGGGGCTGGGGGAGCGAGCCGCTGGGCCTGGGCAGCGCAGGCCCCATCGAACCCTTCCTCCCGGTGATCATGGTCTCGGTGCTCTTCGGGCTCTCCATGGACTACCAGGTCTTCCTCGTCAGCCGGATGTACGAGGAGTGGCTGGAGACCGGCGACAACCGGCGGGCCGTGCGCGTGGGCCTCGCCGAGACCAGCCGCGTGATCAACTCGGCGGCCGTCATCATGATCTCGGTCTTCCTCGCCTTCGTGCTCAGCGGGGACCGGATCATCGCCATGTTCGGCATCGCGCTCGCCGTCGCCGTCGCCCTCGACGCCTTCGTCCTGCGCACCCTGCTCGTCCCCGCACTCATGCACCTGCTGGGCGGGGCCAACTGGTGGCTCCCCGCCTGGCTGGAGCGCAGGCTGCCCCGGATCAGCATCGAACCCCCGGAATGCCGCCCCTGTGCCACACTTCCGGCGCAGCGGCCGGACGCGGACCACGCGGCCCCGGCCGGGCTGCCCCGCTGACCGCTCACCAACCACGAGGAAGCACGCATGTTCTCGATAGACCTGGCCGACGACGCCCAGCTCTTCCCCCTGGAGGTCTGGCACGCGGAGGAGTTCCTCGCGCACATCGACCGCGGCCGGGAGTTCATCGGGCAGTTCATCGGCTTCCCCGACCGCGCCACCGACCTGGAGTCGGCCCGGCAGCTGCTGCGCTCCAACGCCGAGAAGGCCGCCGCCGACGGCCGCCGCCTCTACGGCATCCGGGCCGGCGGCACCCTCGTCGGCGGGGTCCTCTTCGCGGACTTCGACGCCGCCGCGGGCAACTGCGAGGTCGGCTGCTGGATGGAACCCGCGGGCACCGGCCGGGGCCTGGTCACCAAGGCCTGCCGGGTGCTCATCGACTGGGCCTTCGACGTCCGCGGCATGCACCGCGCCGAATGGCACGTGGCCGGCGGCAACGAGAAGAGCATCGCCGTCGCCCGGCGCCTCGGCTTCACCCGCGAGGGCGTCCTGCGGCAGAGCCACCTGCACCGCGGCGTCCGCCAGGACATCGAGGTCTGGTCGCTCCTCGCCGACGAGTGGGCCGCCGCCCGCACCGCGTAGCCCCCGCGCCACGAGGGCTCTCAGGAGCCTCTCAGAAACGCCGCCTACGGTGCGCGCCATGGACACCACCAAGACCGCCGACCCGACCGCCCCCGAGGCGGACGCCGCCGAGGACAAGCCGGACACCGGCACCCCGGCCGAGCCCGAGGCCCCCACCGACGCCCCCGCCCCCGCCACGGACGCCTCCGACGCCGTGGCGGACGAGGAGCCCGAGGACCTCGACGAGGCGGACACCTTCCCCGAGCGGCCCACCGGCGTCGGCTCCGCGGCCTCCGCCGTCACCGCCGCCGGCCTCGGACTCGTCGCCCTCAGCGGCAGCTGGGTCGCCCGGGTGATCGGCGAGCGCCAGACCCTCATCGGCCAGATCGAGTCGGCCAACGCCACCACCGCCAAGGAGAAGATCGCCGCCCTGTACGGCGACGCCTGGCACATGACCGCCCTCGTCAACGGCCTCCTCTCCGCCCTCGCCCTCCTCCTCGCCGCCGTCGTCCTCGCCGCCCCCGCCTTCGGCGCCCCCGGCCGGGCCCACCCCACCTGGGTCCGCTCCGTGTCCTGGGCCGCCGTCGCACTCGGCGTCCTCGGCGTCCTGCTCTTCGCGCTCATGTACTTCGACCTCCTCGTACCCCTCCCGACGGCCTCCGAATAGGCACCGCCTTACCCATGTCTTAGGCCGCCCCCGGGCGGCTCAAGGCCCCCTCAGGGCCCCGGGTCCCAGGTCTAAGGACCCCGGCGGGACAGAGATGGGGCATGCGCCTCATGTGCCGCACCCCTCTGGGAAGCGAATCTTGGATCACACCGAACGAGGTGCCCGAGAAAGCAACCAGGGAGAACGAGATGTTCGAGTACGAGATCGCCACCGCCCGCCGCGCCGACCTCATCCGCGAGGCCGACCGGTACCGGATCGCCCGCGAGGCCAAGAAGGCCTCCCGCACCTCCTCTCGCGGCCAGGAACGCGAGAGGCAGGTGAGCCGCCACCGGAGCCTCTTCACCCGCGCCGCGTAACCCGCGCCACGCACCACGTGGAATGACGCGAGATGACGAGCGCACCGATAACGACTGCCGCCCGACCGGACCCGTGTGCGATGCTCAGCGGCGTGGAAACCAGATCTGTCAGCCCGGTGTTCGTCGGCCGAGCCGACGAACTGGCCGTACTCGTCGACGCCCTGGCCCGCGCCGCGGACCAGGAGCCCCAGGCCCTCCTCGTCGGAGGTGAGGCCGGAGTCGGAAAAACCCGGCTGACCGAGGAGTTCCTCGGCGAGGCCGCCCGCCGCGGAGCGGTGGTGGCCGTCGGAGGCTGTGTGGAGATCGGGGCGGAGGGCCTTCCCTTCGCCCCTTTCTCGACCGCCCTGCGCACCCTGCTCCGCCTGCTCCCCGGCGAACTCGCCGCCGCGGCCGCCGGCCAGGAGGACGAACTCGCCCGCATCCTCCCCGAACTCGGCGAAACCCCCCGCGGCCCCCACGACGAGGAGAGCACGGCCCGCCTCTTCGAACTGACGGCCCGGATGCTGGAACGCCTCGCCGCCGACCGCACCGTCGTCCTCGTCCTGGAGGACCTGCACTGGGCGGACACCTCCACCCGGCACCTGCTCGCCTACCTCTTCCGCGCCCTCGGCCGGGGCCGCCTCGTCCTCGTCGCCACCTACCGCGCCGACGACATCCACCGCCGCCACCCGCTGCGCCCCCTGCTCGCCGAACTCGACCGGCTCCGCACCGTCCAGCGCATCGAACTGGCCCGCTTCAACCGGGGCGAAGTACGCCGCCAGCTCGCCGGGATCCTCGCCTCCCAGCCCGACGAGGCCTTCGTCGACTCCGTCTTCGAACGCTCCGACGGAAACGCCTTCTTCGTCGAGGAACTCGTCGCCTCCCACGAGAGCGGCTGCCGCACCGGGCTCACCGAATCCCTGCGCGACCTGCTCCTGGTCCGCGTCGAGGTCCTGCCCGACGCCGCACAGCGCGTGGTCCGCATCGTCGCCGAGGGCGGCTCCACCGTCGAATACCCGCTCCTGCTCGCCGTCTCCCGCCTCGGCGAGGACGAGCTGATCGAGGCCCTGCGCGCCGCCGTCGGCGCCAACATCCTCCTCGCCACCGCCGACGGCGACGGATACCGCTTCCGCCACTCCCTGGTCCGCGAGGCGGTCAGCGACGACCTCCTGCCCGGCGAACGCGCCCGCGTCAACCGCCGCTACGCCGAGGCCCTGGAGGCCGACGAGACCCTGATCCGCGCCGAGGAACGCGTCATCCGGCTGGCCAACTACTGGTACGCCGCCAACGACCCCGCCAAGGCCCTGCCCGCCGTCCTCGCCGCCTCCATCACCGCCCGCCGCCGGCACGCCTACTCCGAACAGCTCAGCCTGCTCGAACGGGCCATGGACCTGTGGGAGAGCGCCCCCGACGAGGTACGGGAGGCACTGCGCCCCGCCGACTACACCGAGGTCTACCCGCCCTGCGGCTGCGACCCGGCCAGCACCCCGCTCCAGCGAGTCGACCTCCTCGCCGAGGCCACCGTCGCCGCCCGCTACGGCGGCGAACGCGAACGGGCCCTGAAGCTCACCAAACTGGCCCTGCGCATCCTCGACGAGGACGGCGGCGACCCGCTGCGCGCCGCCTGGTTCTGGACCGAGCGCTCCCGCCTCATCGCCAACCTCGGACGCGGCGACGGCTGGCAGGAGATCGCCACCGCCCAGGAACTCGTCAAGGGGCTGCCCCCGTCCCAGGTGCACGCCGACGTCCTCGTCCGGGTGGCGGGCTGGGGCATGCTCCACAACCCGGGCCCCGGCAACCTCGCCGCCGCCGAACGGGCCGTGGAGTACGCCCGCATGATCGGCGCCGAGGAGACCGAGCTCAACGCCCGGATCACCTACGGCTGCCTGCTCATGGACTCCGGCGACGGCGCCACCGGCCTCGCAGAGCTCCACGAGGTCAAGGACCGTGCCATCGCACGCGGGTTCACCGTCGTAGCGGGCCGCGCCCATATCAACATCACCTCCCAACTCGAATCCATGGGCCGGTCACGCGCCATGGGCCGGTCCCGCGAAGCCGTGGAACTGGCCGAACAAGGGGTCCAACTCGTCAGCAAGGCCCGGCTCCTGGACACCGAGGCCTGGGTCCGCGGGAACATGGCGGAGAGCCTGTACAGCCTCGGCCGCTGGGACGAGGCGGCCGAAGCGGCCCGGCGCACCCTGCACGTGGGCCACGGCGCCGCCCCCCGCGGCTCCGCCTCCGCCCGCCTGGCCTACCTGGCCCTCGCCCGCGGAGAACTCACCGAGGCCGCGGCCCAGCTCGCCGCCGCCCACGCCCACTTCGGCACCCACGACAGCCAGCCCCAGCACCGGATACCGCTCTTCCGGCTGGCCATCGGCGTGGCCGAGGGCGAGGGCCGCCTCGCCGACGTCCGGACCGAGACGGCGCAGGCCATCGCCTACGGTTTCCCGCTCGGCCAGCACCGCTACGCCTGGCCCCTGCTCCTCGCCTCCGCCACCGCCGAAGCCGACGCCCGCGGCCTGCCCGGCACCGAGGAAGGCCGCGCCGCCGCCCTGGAGGCCCTGCGCACCGCCGCCCGCACCCTGGCCACCCCGGCCCCCCTGTGGAGCGCCCACTCCGAGTACCTGAGGGCCGAGCTGCTGCGCGCCGAGGGCCGCGACACCGTCGCCGACTGGACAGCGGTCGAGACGGCCGTCAGCCCCCTGGAACGCCCCTACCTGCTGGCCCGCGTCCGCCACCGGCTCGCCGAGGCCCTGCTGGGCTCCGGCGGAGACCGTGACACGGCCGCCGGCCTGCTCCGCGACGCCCACGCCACCGCCGACCGGCTGGGTTCGAGAAGGCTCCGCGAGGACCTGGCCCTGCTGGCCCAGCGCGCCAGGATCCCGCTGACCCCCGACGAGACCCGTCCGGCCGCACCGGCCCCGGACACCGACCCGATCGAGGCCCTGGGACTCACCAGCCGGGAACGGGACGTCCTGCGCCTGGTCGCCACGGGCAGCACCAACCGCCAGATCGCGGAGGAGCTGTTCATCTCCCCGAAGACGGCCAGCGTGCACGTCTCGAACATCCTGGCCAAGCTGGGCGTCGCCGGCCGGGGCGAGGCCGCGGCCCTCGCCCACCGGCTGCGCCTGTTCACCGCCCCGGCGCCACAGCCCTAGGTCCGCGGCCGGCCGCGGGCCAGCGGCCCGGCGTATGAGCACCGAGCCCGAGTCGAGGTCTATCGGACCCCGTCCCGGATCGCCGTCACCGACGTCGGTCCGGGACAGCTCCAGCCGCTTCTTCTCCTCGTCCGTGTGCCGCCGCCCCGGGTTGAACAACTCCTCGATCATGTTGAACACCGTGCCCACCGTGCCTTCCGCCCCCCACCGGGGCTCCGTCGGTCACCGCACCGTCAGACTCAGGATCCTGTCGTCACCGGCCTGTGGCGACCCACGGCCGTCCGTCTCGCTCGTGACCAGCAGCAGTCTGTCCCCGCCGAGCGCCACCACCGTCCGCAGCCGCCCGTACTTCCCCGTCAGGAACGCCTCAGGCTCCGCCGCCGGCACGGCCCCCTTCAGCGGGATCCGCCACAGCCGCTCGCCCTTCAGCGAGGCCATCCAGATCGAACCCTCCGCCCAGGCGATCCCGCTCGGCGAGGCCTCGTCCGTCTTCCAGACGGCCACCGGATCCCGGAAGCCCGCCTTGCCGCCCTTCCCCTCCACCTCCGGCCAGCCGTAGTTGCCGCCCGGCTCGATGAGGTTCAGCTCGTCCCAGGAGTGCTGCCCGAACTCGGACGCCCACAGGCGCTTGTCCCCGTCCCAGGCGAGGCCCTGCACATTGCGGTGCCCCCAGGAGTAGACGACCGAGTCCGCCTCCGGATTCCCGTGCACCGGCTTCCCGTCGGGGGTCATCCGCAGGATCTTCCCGCCCAGCGACTTCCTGTCCTGCGCCAGCGCCGTGTTCCCCGTCTCGCCCGTCCCGGCGTAGAGCATCCCGTCCGGGCCGAAGGCGATCCGCCCGCCGTTGTGCACGAGCCCCTTGGGAATGCCCCTCAGCACCGTGTCCGGCGCCCCCAGCTGCTGCCCCGGCGGTCTCTGCTCGTCGTACCGCATCCGGGCGATGCGATTGTCGGACTCCGTCGTGAAGTACGCGTACACCAGCCGGTCCGACGCGAAGTGCGGGGACAGCGCGAGCCCCAGCAGCCCGCCCTCCCCGCCGGGAGCCACCCCGGGCACCCGCCCGATCTGCGTCACCTCGCCGGTATCCGTCCGGACCCTGCTGATCGTGCCCTTGTCCCGGGAGGCCACCAGCAGGTCACCGCCGGGCAGCGGGGCCACGCCCCACGGGGAGTCCAGCCCCTTCGCCACCTCACCCGTGACCGTCACGGACCCCTTGGCGGGCGGCGCCGACGCCCCCGCCCCCGGAGCGGCCCCCGCGGAAGCCGCCGCCGGCGACCCCGGCGGGGAGCCCCCCGCCCCGGACGGCGCCCCGCCCGAGGGGGAAC
>NZ_JZWV01000708.1 GCF_000966975.1 Streptomyces katrae
ACCCGCTCGACCGCCCCCTCCCGTGCCGGACCGGCCCGCCGCAGCGCCCGCGCCGCCCGCCTGTCCGGGGCTGCCCGGCCCGGCGCCCTGCGGGAAGCCCTGCGGCATGCCCCCCTGACCGCCCTGACCTTGCGGCGTTCCACCGCCCGGACCGCCGCCGGGACCCCCCGGCAGCCCCGGCAGCCCCGGCAGACCGTCCCGGAACCGTTCCCCGCCCGGCCCGAACCCCATGGGACCGCCCCGCCCGCCGGCCACCGCCGGACCGGCCGTCACGATCGACCCGGTGTGCCCGGCGCCGATGGTGGTCAGGCAGTACGCGAACGGGCCCGCCAACGCCGCGCCCAGCCCCAGCGCGGCCACCCCGAGCAGCACCCGGCGCCCCAGCCGCCCCGCGAACGGCAGCCCGGCGGCGGCGAGCAGCCCGGCCACCAGCACCGCCCAGCGCAGCCACGGCAGATAGCCGGAGGAGCGGCCGAGCAGCACGTACGACCAGACAGCGGTCAGGGCGAGGGTGCCGGACAGGGTGAGGACCGCTGCCCTGCTTCCCCGTTCCTCCCACAGCACGGCCACACCCATGCCCACCAGAGCGGCCACGAACGGCGCCAGCGCGACCGTGTAGTACTCGTGGAAGATGCCCTGCATCCAGCTGAACACCACGGCGGTGATCAGCAGGCAGCCGCCCCAGGCCAGGAAGGCCGCACGGGCCATGCTCTGGAGGGAGTCGGCCGCCCGTCCGGCCCGCCAGGTCACCACCAGCCCCGCCACCAGCAGTACCAGCGCCGCGGGCAGCAGCCAGGAGATCTGGCCGCCGACCGTGCCGGAGAACAGCCGGCCCACACCGGTCTCCCCCCAGCCCCCGGCGCGCGGGCCCGGCCCGCCCTCGGGCAGCCCGTACGCCCCGAACGCGCCCGCGGCCCCACGGGTCCGCCCGCCGCCCACGCTGCCCGTCTCGTTGCCGTTCAGCCGCCCGAGGCCGTTGTAGCCAAAGGTCAGTTCCAGGAAGGAGTTGTGCTGCGAACCGCCGATGTACGGACGCGAGGAAGCGGGCCACAGCTCCACGACCGCCACCCACCAGCCGCCGGACACCACCATCGCGGCCCCGGCGAGCAGCAGCTGCCCGAGCCTCCGGCGCAGCCGGGTCGGCGCGCAGACGGCGTACAGCAGGGCCAGCGGCGGCAGGATGACGAACGCCTGGAGGGTCTTGGTCAGGAAGCCCAGCCCGATCGCGACCCCGGCCCCGACCAGCCACCCGGTGCGCGCCCCGTCCAGGGCGCGCAGCACGCAGTACACCGTGACGGTCAGCAGCAGCGTCAGCAGCGCGTCGGGGTTGTTGAAGCGGAACATCAGCGCGGCGACGGGCGTGAGCGCGAACGCGGCCCCGCTGAGCAGCGCGGCCGCGGGCCCGAACTGGCGGCGCACGGCGGCGTACAGGACGGCCGTGGTCGCGACGCCCATCAGGGCCTGCGGGACGAGGATCTGCCAGGAGCCGAGCCCGAACGCCCGGACGGACAGCATCATCGGCCACAGGGCGGCCGGGGGCTTGTCGACGGTGATGGAGTTCCCGGCGTCGGAGGAGCCGAAGAAGAAGGCCTTCCAGCTCTCGGAGCCCGCCTGTACGGCGGCGGAGTAGAAGGAGTTGGCGTAGCCGGACGAGCCCAGGTTCCAGAGCAGCAGTACGGCGGTGGCGAGCAGGAGCCCCGCGTACGCGGGCCGCTCCCAGCGGGGCCGCCCGCCGGCGGTCCGGCGCGCGGCGGCGTCCGCGGCCCGGTCCGGGGTGGCGCGGGCGGGGGCCCGCTCGGGGAACGGGGAGTCGACTGGCGGGTGGGCCGTGGTCATCGGTGGTCGTCCTTCACGGGAACGGGAGTGGTGCGGCGCTCGGGGAAGACCCAGGCGCGGAAGAGCAGGAACCGCAGCACGGTGGCGGCGAGGTTGGCCGTGACCAGCACGGCGAGTTCGGTGCTGTGGGCGGGGTCGTCGGCGCCCGCCCCGAGGGCGGCGAGCGAGCCACTGGTCAGGGCCAGGCCGATGGCGAACACGACCAGGCCCTGGGCCTGGTGGCGCAGGGCGCGGTCCCGGCCCCGGACACCGAAGGTGAGCCGGCGGTTGGCCGCGGTGTTGGCCACGGCGGAGGCCAGGAGGGCGGCGGCGTTGGCGGCCTGCGGGCCGGTACCGAGCCGGAGGAGGGAGTACAGGGCGAGGTAGCAGAGGGTGGAGAGCACACCGACCGCGCAGAAGCCGAGCAGCTGGCGGGCCAGTCCGCGCGGCACCCCGGGCAGGGCCGTGCGGTCGCGCGGGTCGTCGCCGAAGGGGCGGGCGAGCCGGTCCAGGGGGAGCTCCCCGAGGGCCAGCGCCCGGCCCACCCGCCAGACACCCTTGAGGTCCTCGGTGGCGGTCCTGACGATGTGGACCGTGGAGTCGGGGTCGTCCACCCAGTCCACCGGTACCTCGTGGATGCGCAGCCCGGCCCGCTCGGCGAGGACCAGCATCTCGGTGTCGAAGAACCAGCCGGTGTCCTCGACCAGCGGCAGCAGCCGTTCCGCGACCTCCCGGCGGATCGCCTTGAAACCGCACTGGGCGTCGCTGAACCGGGCGGCGAGGGAGGAGCGCAGCAGCAGGTTGTAGGCGCGGGAGACGAACTCCCGCTTAGCTCCCCGCACCACCCGTGAGGAGCGGGCGAGCCGGGTGCCGATGGCCAGGTCGGAGTGGCCGGAGATCAGCGGGGCCACCAGGGGCAGCAGCGCGTTCAGGTCGGTGGAGAGGTCCACGTCCATGTACGCCAGGACGGGTGCCTCCGAGTGGCTCCACACGGTGCGCAGGGCGCGGCCGCGGCCCTTCTCCTCCAGCCGGACGCTGCGCACGCCCGGGACGGCCGCGGCGAGTTCGGCCGCGAAGGCGGGGGTGCGGTCGGTGCTGGCGTTGTCGGCGATGGTGATGCGGAACGGGTACGGGAAGGTCCGGGTGAGGTGGGCGTGCAGCCGTCGCACGCACGGGCCGAGGTCCTTTTCCTCGTTGTAGACCGGGATCACCACGTCGAGTACGGGCTCGCCGGGCGCGGGCGCGAGGGGCGCCCGGGCCGGGAGGGCGTCGGAAGAGGTGTCGGTTGGCATGTTCCGACCCTCACCGGGCGCCCTGTCACCTCGGTGTGCTGACCCTGTGGTCCCTCTGTGAGTCCGTCGGCGCCATCGGTCCGGGCTCCGGGGCGAGGGGCAGGAGCACCTCGAAGCAGGTCCGGCCGGGCTCGCTCTCCACGTCGACCCGGCCGCCGTGTGCCGTGACGACGGCCTGGACGATGGCCAGGCCCAGGCCGGTGGAGCCCGCCGCGCGGGAACGGGAGGCGTCGCCGCGGGCGAAGCGCTCGAAGACGTGGGGCATGAGCTCGGGCGGGATGCCGGGCCCGTCGTCCTCGATCCGCACCCGCACCGCGGACGTTTCACGTGAAACACCGGCCGTGACGGTGGTCCCGGGCGGGGTGTGGGTGCGGGCGTTGGCGAGGAGGTTCACCAGGACCTGCTGGATCCGGGCCGGGTCGGCCAGGACGGGCGCGGGTTCCTCGGGCAGGGCCAGGCGCCAGTGGTGTCCGGGTCCGGCGGCCCGGGCGTCGCTGACGGCGTCGACGACGAGCGGGGCCAGGTCGGTGTCCTCGCGGGACAGCGGGCGACCCGCGTCCAGCCGGGCCAGCAGCAGCAGGTCCTCGACCAGTCCGGTCATCCTGGTGGCCTCGGCCTCGATCCGGGCCAGTGCGTGACGGGTGTCGGGGCCGGGCTCCTCCCGCCCCCTGCGGGTGAGTTCGGCGTAGCCGCGGATGGAGGCGAGCGGGGTGCGCAGCTCGTGGGAGGCGTCCGCGACGAACTGGCGGACCTGCGTCTCGCTCTGCTGGCGGGCCGTCAGCGCCGAGGAGACGTGCCCCAGCATCCTGTTGAGTGCCGCCCCGACCTGCCCCACCTCGGTGCGGGGATCCGCCTCGGCGTCGGGCACCCGCTCGTGCAGGGCCGGTTCACCGCTGTGCAGGGGGAGTTCGGAGACCCGGGTGGCGGTGGCGGCGACGCGGCGCAGCGGGCGCAGCGCTACGGCGACCAGCGCCTGTCCGGCGAGGGAGGCGGCGATCAGACCGGCCAGGGTGACGCAGACCTCCACGGCGATCAGGGTGTTCACGGTGGAGTCGACGCCCTTGACGGGGAAGGCCAGCACCAGCGCCCCGTCGGGCGCGGCCATCGCCCGGTAGGCACCGAGGCCGGGCAGGTCCACGTCCATCCCGCCGGACCCACCGGGCCCGGCCGTACGCGCGACGCGCTCCAGTACCGCCGTCTGCGCCTGGGTGAGGACCTCCCGGTGGTCGAGGCCCGGGCCCTCCACGGGGGCGATCCGGGCGCCGCCGATCACCTTCCGGTCCACGTCCAGGCGGATCCCGGCGGCGCCCATGGGGGAGCCGGGGGCGAAGATGAAGCCGAGGCTGCCCTCGCGGGCCGCCTTGCCGGCTCCCGGCCCCCGGACCGCCATCCGTACGGAGTTGTCCAGCTGCTTGTCCAGCTCCCCCATCAGCCGGGAGCGCATGGTGAGGGTGGTGACGGTCCCGATGGCCGCGCCCACCACGGCGATCAGCACCACCGCCGATACGACCAGCCGGGTCCGCAGCGACAAAGGCCGCCGCCGGGGCAGGCGGAGCGCCACTACTCGGCCGGCTTGATCAGGTAGCCGGCGCCGCGCCGGGTGTGGATCATCGGGGGCAGTCCGGTGCCGCCCTCCAGCTTGCGCCGCAGGTAGGAGATGTAGAGCTCCACGACGTTGGCCTGGCCGCCGAAGTCGTACGACCACACCCGGTCCAGGATCTGCGCCTTGCTCAGCACCCGGCGCGGGTTGCGCATCAGGTAGCGCAGCAGCTCGAACTCGGTGGCGGTCAGGTGGACCTCCTGGCCGCCCCGGACGACCTCGTGACTGTCCTCGTCGAGACTCAGGTCGCCGACGGACAGGACCGAGCCGCCGCGCGCGGCCTGCGCCGCACCGGAGCGGCGGACCAGGCCGCGCAGCCGGGCCACGACCTCCTCCAGGCTGAACGGCTTGGTGACGTAGTCGTCGCCGCCCGCCGTCAGGCCCGCGATGCGGTCCTCGACGGAGTCCTTGGCCGTCAGGAACAGCACGGGGACCTGCGGGATCTCCCGGCGGAGCAGGCCGAGCACGGACAGCCCGTCCATGTCGGGGAGCATGACGTCGAGGACCACCACGTCCGGCCGGAACTCCCGCGCCGCCCGCAGGGCGCCCGCTCCGTCACCGGCGCTGCGGACCTCGCAGCCCTCGTAGCGCAGGGCCATGGACAGCAGCTCGGAGAGCGAGGCCTCGTCGTCGACGACGAGGACCCGGCAGGGGCCGCCGTCGGGGCGCAGCAGCGCCGTCGGGGCGGCGGTGGACGTGGACGCGTGGGAAGTGGTCGTCGCTGTCATGCCCCCACGCTGGCCCGCGCCTCTGAGAGCGCTCTTGCCCCAACCTGTGAATCTCCTGAGAAAGGTGTTCCGACGGCTCGGCGGTCACCCGGCCAGGGAGAAGAGCCGGGCGGCGTTGTCGTGGCAGACCGCGCGCAGCCAGTCGTCCCCGAGCCCGAGCCGTTCCAGAGCCTGCAGCTGGTGTTCGTAGGGGTAGGGGATGTTCGGGAAATCGGTGCCCAGCAGGATCCGGTCCCCGAGGCCGGCGAGCCGCCCGAGGTCCCCGGGCGGGAAGCCGGTGAACCGCTCGGAGAAGTCGGTGAAGGCCATGGTCGTGTCGAGCCGCACCTCGGGGTAGCGGTCGGCCAGGTCGAGGAAGTCGGTGTACTCCGGCATCCCCATGTGGGCGACGATCAACGGCAGCCGGGGGTGCCGGGCCAGCAGCCGGGCGACCGGGCCGGGCCCGGTGTACTCGGCAGGGGCGGGCCCGGAGCCGCAGTGGACCACGACGGGGATCCGCGCCTCGGCCAGCAGCCCCCACACCGGTTCGAGGAGGGCGTCGTTCGGGTCGTACCCGCCGACCTGGAGGTGCGCCTTGAAGACCCGGGCACCCGACTCCACGGCCCGCGCCACGTACGCCGCCGCGTCCTCCTCGGGAAAGAACGTCGCGGTGTGCAGGCAGTCGGGGGTGCGGGCGGCGAACTCCTCGGCCCACGCGTTGAGCCAGGCAGCCATCGCGGGTTTGTGCGGGTAGAGCATCGAGGTGAACGCCCGGACCCCGAACTCCCGCAGCAGCCCCACCCGCTGCTCCTCCTCGTGGCGGTAGGTGATGGGCCACTCCGTGCCGGTCAGCGGGCCGGCGGCGTCGAAGTAGTCCCACACCTTCCGCATCACCCGGTCCGGCATGAAGTGCGTGTGCACGTCCACCAGCCCCGGCAGGCCCAGCCGATCCCGGAAGGCCCGGACGGTCTCAGCCGTTGCGGGCAAAACCGTGGCTCCGCTCGACGGTCGCGACGTGCAGGGTGTAGCTCTCGTACCAATGGGCGCGGCCGTGCTTCATGGCCGCCTGGTGCTCCAGGTCCGTGCGCCAGGCGGTGAGGGACTCGTGGTCGCGGAAGTAGGCCACGGTGATGCCGAGGCCTCCGGGGGTCCGCGCGGACTCGTATCCGAGGAACCCGGGGTTCTCCCTGACGATCTCGTTCATCCGGGAGAGGACCTCCGGATAACCGCTGTCGTCAGAGGTGCGGACATTGCTGAATACGGCCATGACATAAGGCGGTTCGAACGCCGGCACGGGCTGGATGCTCATGCCCCCCACCCTCCGCGCCAGCCCCTTGGCATGTCCACCGGAATCACCTCCGGCAGCCCAAAGGGATCCAAGTTTTGACCTTCCCCCCGAGCGGTCTCACCGGTCCTGGTCCGCGGTCGCCCCTCAGAAGAGGCCCTCCTGCCCGCCCGCCTCCCCGGGCGGGGCGATGGCCGCCAGCGGGGCGTCGGTCACCGCGCCCGCCGGAGCGGCGCCCAGCTCCCAGCCGGCCAGCAGCCGGGTGTCGACCACGAGCCCGTCCGCGAAGTGCAGGTCCGGCCCCGCGGCCCCCACCAGCACCCCCACGACACCCGCCCCGGGCACCAGCTCCCTGACCACCCGCGCCGGAACGGGCAGCCCGGCCAGCCCGAACGGCCCGGCGTGGTCGGTGACCGCGCACCTCGGTGACCGCGCACCCCAGCCGTTCCAGCGACTCGGGCCACCCCTCCAGCGCCGCCGCCCGGGCATACAGCTCGGCCACCTCCCGCGCCCGCTCGGCCTCCGCAGGCAGCCCGGCCCGCACCGCGCGCTTACGGGCGTAGGCGATCCGGTCCGGCACCCCGAGGGCGGCCCGCAGCAGCTCCTCGGTCCGGCGTGCCGCCATCAGCGGCCCGCGCCCCAGCCAGGTCCAGGTCACGGCCCCCTGCTCCAGCAGCCGGACCGAACCGCGCTCCTCGGCCGTGATGCCGACCTTGACCGTGCCGGGCCCGAACCACGCCAGGTACACCCGGTAGGGGCGCGGATCGGCGGCATTGGTGTCGGCCGCCACCGAGAAGGACCGGTCCAGCCCGGCGCACTCGGGACACTGGGCGCTGCCGGCCCGCCCCGGCACGGTCCGTCCCGCAGGGCAGGGGGTCCGCTTCCCGGCCCGCCGCACCCCCAGGCAGTGGCGCTCGCCCCCGGCGACGAAGGCCAGCCGCTGCCCGTAGGTGAGCGGGCTGCCGCGCTCCCCGCGCCCGAGCCCGTACCACCCGATCGCGGGCCGCCCCCCGCTCCAGCTGATCCCCGTGCACTGCCAGCCCGCGGCGGAGCCGGTCGCAGGGGCAGCGCCCGGTCGATGTGGTCCGATCGGTCTTCCTCCGGCTAGCGCGCGACGAACTGGGTCAGGACCGCCTGCATCTCGTAGATGTCGACCCCCTTGGTGAAGGTCTTCTCTATCGGCGCCGCGCTGCCGGAGATCCATATCTTGAGCTCGGCATCGAGGTCGAAGTGCCCGGCGGTCTCCACCGAGAAGTGAGTGATGCTCCGGTAGGGGACGGAGTGGTACTCCACCTTCTTGCCCGTCATCCCCTGCTTGTCGACGAACACCAGCCGCCGGTCGGTGAACAGGATGGTGTCGCGCACCAGCAGGTACGCCACGTGCACCTGCTCCCCGTGCCCCAGCAGCCGGGCGTAGTCCCGCTGCGCCGACGCCGGATCCACCCGGTGCGCGTTTCCGAACAGTCCCATGAGAGCCCCCCGATCAAGCTTCGAACGATCTGTGGAAACCGTATCGGCCCGGATCCGTGGTCCACGTCCCCCGCAGGAGCCATTTCGCCCCTGAGTCCTCCCGGGGGAGCCCTCGCCCTCAAGTACTGGACATACGCGAGAGGCCCTCAGGATTTCTCCTGAGGGCCTCTCGGGCTGTGCACTCGGCAGGATTCGAACCTGCAACCTTCTGATCCGTAGTCAGATGCTCTATCCGTTAAGCTACGAGTGCTTGGGCTTCCCGGGGTTTTTCGCCCCGTTGGCCTTGCGAGAACAACAATACATGGACCTCGCCGGGACGCGAAATCCATTAGCCCCAACGCCTCTGACCTGCGGAAACGTGCTGGAAGAAGATCGTCCGTCCGCAGCGGGCGGCAGCGCGGAGGCCGCAACGGGTACCCAGGGAGAGCCACCCCAAACCCCAGGGGCCCGCTTCGGACCCTGAACGCAGACCCCGAACGCAGACCCCCGAACGACTGCGGACCCCCGAACGCACCGAAGCCCCGGTCCATACGGACCGGGGCTTCGGTGAAGTGCGGAGGCGGAGGGATTTGAACCCTCGATGGGGCGTAAACCCCAAACCGCATTAGCAGTGCGGCGCCATAGACCGGACTAGGCGACGCCTCCAGCACACCCCCTGTGACGAGGGTGCGTGCAGATGATGACACAGCCGCGGGGCCGGTCACCAATCCGCTCCCACGGTACAAGGAGCGGGGGCCGCAGGGCAAAGCCTTAAGCCCTCTTCGCAACGTCCGGGCGGGCGGGTCGTTGGTGAGGCGTACGACGTACGGACGACCTGGAGTGCCCCATGCTGCGTCTCGCCGCCTTCGCCGTCACCTCCGCGCTGGCCGCCGCGGCCGCCGGACCCCTGCCGCCGCTGCCCCTGGGCCGGCTGCTGGCTTCCCCCGACCGGCTGACGATCGACATCTCCAAGGCGGGCAGCCTCAACGGCCGGTACCGCCTCGACTGCCGGCCCGTCGGCGGCGACCACCCCAAGGCCGAGGAGGCCTGCTCCCGTCTCGACGCGCTGGCGAAGCAGGGGAAGGACCCGTTCGCCGCCGCGCCGAAGGCCGCGATGTGCACCTTCCAGAGCGGCGGACCCGCCACCGCGCACGTCACGGGAACGTGGCACGGAGAGAAGGTGGACAGCTGGTTCCGACGCGAAAACGGGTGCGACATCGCCCGCTGGGACAACCTGGAACCTGTGCTTCCGAGTGCGGGTGCCTGACCTGGGAGGATGCGGCGGATGCACGGTTTCCCCCGTTCATCCGCCCCCTCGCGGCGGGACGGTGCCCTTAGACTCCTCCCGTGACATGCCGGTAGTCGTGGTCAGGGAGGACGCTCGTCGTGAGCAGCAGGCCATCCCGAGGCGCTGCTCGCCTCGCAGCAATACTCGACGCACTTCCGGACGCGCTGTTGCTCGTCAACGCCAACGGCACGGTCGTCAACGCGAATTCGATCGCCCTCGAGGTCATGGAGAGCCCCGGCACCGGTCTGGTCGGCCGCGGCGTGCTCGACCTCTTCCCCGAGTTCGACTCCAAGCTCATCCCCGGTTCGATGCGCCGCCCCGGCGACGAGCTGACGGGCCGCTCCAAGCCGAAACGCATGACCGCGCGCCGCACCGACGGCACGGAGTTCCCCGTCGAGGTCACCAGCGCCCACCTCGACGGCCGTGACGCCTACCGCGAGCCCCAGCCGTACACCGGCGACGAGCTGCTGATGCTGGTCGTGCGGGACCTCACCGAGGCCGTGGACACCGAGGCCGAGCTGGCCCGCTCGCAGCGGCAGACCGAGATGATCCTGCGCGCCGCCGCCGAGGGCGTCGTCGGCACGGACACCGACGGCCGCGTGGTCCTGGTCAACCCGGCCGCCGCCCAGATCCTCGGCTACCGCGCCACCGACCTCGGCAACCGCGAGCTGCACGGGCTGATCCAGCACTCGCGCGCGGACGGCTCCCCCTTCCCCTTCGACGAGTCCCCCCTCGCCGACACCCTGCGCAGCGGGCGCAAGCACCGCGTGCGCGGCCAGGTGCTGTGGAACAAGGCCGGCCAGGCCGTCGCCGTCGACCTGACCACCTCGCCCGTACGGGACGGGGACATGCTCGTCGGCGCCGTCATGACCTTCACCGACCGGCGTCCCTACGACGCGCTCGCCGCGCGCCACGCCCAGCTGACGGCCGTGCTCGGCGATTCGCTGCGCGGGCCGCTGGAGGAGCTGCGCGGGGAGCTGGCGACGCTGGCCGCCGACGACGGCGGCCAGCTGTGGCCCGAGGCCAACCAGCTGCTGCACCACCTGGCCGCCGGATACGCGCGGATGACCACCCTGGTGGACAACGTGCTCGGCTACCAGCGGCTGGACGCGGGCAGCGAGAAGCTCAAGAAGCAGAACGTCCTGATCAACGAGGTCGTCAAGGCCGGCATCGACGGCGCGGTCGAGCTGATCGGCCCCGGCCGGGTCCAGTTCGCCGTCCACGCCCCGACCATCGAGGCCGAGGTCGACGCGGAGCGGGTCGCGACCGCGCTGGCGCACCTCGTCGCGGACGTCGCCGGAGTGGACGCCACCGGCAAGACCCGTCAGGGCAGCGGGTACGGCGACTCCACGATCGTGGTGGCCGCGGCGCAGCGCGGTGAGGTCGTACGGATCGAGGTGCGCGGCCCCTACGACGGCGGCCACCCCGTGCACGAGCCGATCGTGCGGGGTGTCGTCACCGCGCACGGCGGCCTCCTCCAGACGGTGGAGGTGCCCGGAGCTCCGGGCGGTGCGTACGTACTGGAGCTGCCGCTGGGCTCCGGTGCCGGGACGGTCGAGCTGCCCGAACCCGAGCCGGAGACGGCTCCGGAGCCCGAGGCCGCCCCGGCGACGGTCTCCGGCGGCCGGCGCGGCCGGCGCGGCGTGGACGCCTTCCTCGAGGACGGCCCCGGCGGGGCGAAGGAGGCCGGGGCCCGCGGGGCGGGCGGCGCGCTGGCGCTGCCGTCCGGGCAGGACGCGCAGGCTTCCGGTCCTGGCCCGGCGGAACTCGCGCAGTCCCCGGTGAACCCTGCCGGGCTCGGTACCGGGCGCCGACGGGGCCGTGACCTGTCTCTTATACACAACTCTGA
>NZ_JZWV01000709.1 GCF_000966975.1 Streptomyces katrae
ATGTGTATAAGAGACAGCCCCAGGCCCGGCTGACGTCGTAGACGCCGGGCACGTCCCGCATGGCCCGCATCAGCCCGGGCAGTACCGAGGCGTCGGGCAGCTGCAGGGTGTAGCTGTGCCGGACCCGCTGCTCCACGGGCGGCTCGACGGTGGCGGAGACCACCTCGACCCCCTGGCGGGCGATGGCCTCGGTCAGGTCGGCCAGCAGGTGGGGGCGGCCGAACGATTCGGCGAGCAGGGTGACCCGGCAGTCGGCGGTGGCCCGCCAGTGCACGGCGACGGAGGTACGGCCCAGGGAGCGCATCTGCGCGACGGCCGGGCAGTGCACCCGGTGGACGGTGACGGCGCCGCCCCGGACGACGAACCCGGCGACCGCGTCGGGCGGTACGGGGGTGCAGCAGCCGGCGAGGCGGACGTGTGCGTCGGGGAGGTCGGCGACGGCGTTGCCCCCGCCCCCGCGCAGGCCCGGCACCGAGAGCGGGGCGCGGGGGGCCGCGGCGGCGGGCAGGGCCCCCTCGGGGTGGGCCTGGAGCCAGCTGCTGATGGCGATGCGGGCCGCGGGGGTCTTGGCGTGCTCCAGCCAGTCGGCGGCGGGGCCGGAGGAGGCGTCCTGGGCGAGCAGGAGCTGGACG